>JAJCXS010000001.1 GCA_029263335.1 Acidobacteriota bacterium
GGGAAGCGCGATCATGCTGCTGGCCGGTGGAGGTAAGCTCGGGAGTGATATCTGGGTCGGGATCTTCGACAACTGGGGATTTCCGGGATGGTTGCGCATCCTAGTGGGCCTGGCCCAGGTGGCGGGAGGCCTGGCACTTCTGGTGCCACGTTTCGCCGCCTACGGGGCGGTGCTCCTGTTCGTAGTGATGAGCGGGGCACTCATGACAGAGCTCGTGATGGAGCCTTCCTTTGGCCCCCTGTGGCCCACTGGGCTGATAGTGGTCTACGGCGCACTCTTTCTCGCCCGCTGGAGGTTGGCCGGTGGTCCGCTCGCCCGCGCACGGGGTATGCTCGGCACGCCAGCAGCCTCAGAGCGCGTTGAAGCGAAGAAATGAAGACGCTGGACCGCTGCGGTAGGTACAGGGCCGTCAATCCTCTGTAGGCAATGCAGGCATGAGATCGGCAGTCTGCGGGGCACTGTCAAGTTGGCCGGCAGACTGGCAGAGTTCGCCGATGAGCAACGATCGGCTGAGGTACCACGGACATCGCTTCCCGCCCGAGATCATCAGCCACGCCGTGTGGCTCTATCACCGGTTTGGCTTGAGCCTCCGAGATGTCGAAGATCTCCTGGCGGAGCGAGGGATCATCGTCTCGCATGAGGCGATCCGACTCTGGTGCGCGAAGTTCGGTCCGGACTACGCTCGGAAACTTCGCCGGCGGCAAGGTCGACTCGGAGACGCTTGGTTCTTGGACGAGGTCTTCGACACGATCCGCGGCCAGAGGCACTACCTTTGGCGCGCCGTCGATCAAGACGGCGACGTGATCGATATCTTGGTCCAACGCCGACGAAACGCCGGTGCAGCACGGCGATTCTTCCGGAAGCTGTTGAGAGGGCAGGGGAGCGAACCTCGATGGTTGATCACCGACAAACTCAGAAGCTACGGGGCCGCGCATCGGAGCATGATGCCGTCAGTCGAGCATGTCACCGCGCGCTACGCGAACAACCGAGCTGAGGTCTCACATCAGCCGACCCGACAGAGAGAGCGTCAGATGCGCGGGTTCAAGTCGGCTGCTCAAGCTCAACGGTTCTTGTCGGTACACGGTGTCGTCCGGAATCTCTTCAACCTGAGCCGGCATCGGCTACGATCCGCGAACCACCGGTTGCTTCGAACTCGCGCCTTTGGGATCTGGAGCGAGGCAGTCACCGCCTAGGGTAAGCCGGCCCGAGGCCGCAGCTCGCCGGACTCCGAGCGTCGCGTCCTCAACTTGACAGTACCCTCAGAACGGCACTGTCAAGCTAGTCGGCGAACTCTGCCATTCTGCCGACTAACGTGACACTGCCCGGCCAGGTACCTTCCTGGCCAAGGCAATGAAATTATGTTACTAATAATTGCCTTTTGTTAATCACCGCACTCCCCATTGCCAACGATGAACAAAGTCACCCATCTCGGCGAGCTGGAGCAGACCGTCCTGTTCGCACTGGAACGACTCGGGCGATCGGGTACGGGTCGCGATGTCTACCGCGAGATCGTCGCCGTCACCGGTCGAGACACTTCGGTCGCGGGCGTGCACGTCACGCTCGGCCGGCTTCACGACAAGGGGTTTCTGCGGATGTCGATGGCTGTTGGCCCAGAAGGAGTCGGCCGGGATGTGCGGCATTTCGGACTTTCGACGGAGGGCCGCGCAGCCATCCGTCGCGCTCGTGACTACTGGCTGAGGCTGTGGTCGGGTGTGGCCGGGCATCCCGTCGGAGGAGATGACCCGTGACACCCACCCCTCCGCGGCTCGCCCTACTCTTCGTAGCGCGGCTGCTGCGCGGCCCGATCCGGGCGCACGTTCTCGGCGATCTCGACGCGCTCTTTCATGAGCAGGTTCGCCGACGTGGCATCGCGGCAGCACGCGCCTGGTACTGGAAGCAAGTGTGGCGCTCTGTCCGATACGGATTCGGATCCCGGCGTCTTCCCTCAATCCCCGCACCCGGCCACAACGCCATGTCTTTGCCCTTCGACGTCCGTCTCGCCCTGCGATCACTGATCCGCGACCCGAAGTTCACTATCGCCGTGGTGACCGTTCTCGCCCTTGGCGTGGGCGCGAGCAGCGCCACCTACAGCATCGTTCGTGCGGTCTTGCTCGCCCCGCTGCCCTACGACGACCCGGACCGCCTCGTCATCCTCTGGCACGACATCCCGGCCCGTGATCGGTCCAACTGGCCGCTAGGCACCCACGATATCGCCGACTACCGCGCCGCCGCTTCGCTGAAGGGAGTCGCGGGCGTCACTCCGGCGAACGCGGCGACGATTCTGGTCGACGGTAATCCCACAGAGGTCCAGACCGCGGCGGCGACGGTCAATCTGTTGGACGTACTCGGCGTGGCTCCGCTGCTAGGCGGCACTTTCGCCGCCATCGATGAAGCACCCGTGGCGCAGGGCAGCACGCCGCCGCCCACGCGGGTGATGATCAGCCATAGCCTCTGGAGAAGCGCCTTCGGAGCGGATTCCGATGTCATCGGCCAACTCGTCCAGTACCCGACCTTCGGCGTCGAGGTGATTGGCGTGCTGCCGCCCGACTTCCGGCTCCACTTGAATCCGGCCACGAGCGTAGTCGACGACATCGACATTTGGTTCCCCTGGCAGTTCGATCCCACCTTTCGCAACACCTACATTCTGAGCACCGTAGCGCGGCTCGCTCCTGGTGCCGGTATCGAGCAGGCGCAGGCGGAGGTCGACGGAATCGTCGCGTCTCAGTTCGACAAGTACCCGGTGTACGGCTCCGCTGGGGTCGAGACGCGCCTGGAACCGATGCTCGTGGACTTAACGCGCGGAGTGTCGAGTCTCGTATGGACATTGTTTGCCACGGCGGCAGCGTTGCTTGCCGTGGCGTGCACCAACGTGGCCGCGCTCGTGTTGCTGCGAATCTCGGGCAGACGTGCACAACTCGCGGTCCAGATGGCGCTCGGAGCTTCGCGCAGCGCGCTGCTGCGCCAGCTCGCCGCCGAGGCGGTGCTGCTCGCCACCCTCGGGTCGGTCGCCGGTCTCGGCTTGGCAACGTTCGCGATGCGGACGTTCATTGCGCTGGTGCCGACGGACGTCCCACGACTGCAAAGCGCTACGGTCGCCGGTCCGGTGGTGGCGTACGGGATCTCTATCGCGTTCGCGATCACGCTATTGGCATCGATCTGGGCGACCTGGCGCGGCACGTCTGCCCGTCCGCTGGAGAGTCTGCGCCAAAGCGCGTCCTCGGACGGTCATCGTCACCGGCGAACCCAGGGCAGCCTCGTCGGGGCTGGGGTCGCGCTTTCGTTCACCCTGCTCATAGGATCCGCCCACATGGTCGAGACGTTCGTGCGCGTGCAGAGCGGTGATCTCGGCTTCCTCAGCGAGGGGGTCGTCACGTTCAAGGCGTCGCCCGCCAACCTGCGCTCTTCGACCGCAGAGGAACACTCCGAGTATCTGCGCGAGTTCGACGAATGGCTGAGTACGGTTCCCGGGGCGGAGGTGGTTGGGGCGATTTCGGTGCTGCCGCTGTCCGGCCAGCCAAGCGCGTCGGCGTACGGTACCCAGGAGGCGGTGGCAAGTGGCGACGAGAGCGCCTTTCGTGTGGCGGAGGGTCGGTGGGTGCGGCCGGGGTACTTCGAGGCCGTGCGATCCGTTCTGGTGGAGGGGCGTTTCATCAATGCGGAAGATCAACGCTCAGGAGCTCCGGTCATCGTCGTCGACGATCTCCTGGCCGAACGCCACTGGCCAGGGCAAAGCGCACTCGGCCGCCGGATCGCGCACCGGTTCACCAGCACCACCGGTGAGTTGGCCACCGCGGAGATCGTGGGCGTCGTGAGACACCAACATCACTACGGCGTCGTCGCCGAGGATACGGAGACGATCTACGCCGCGAGTTCACACCTCGGTGGCAACCAGGCCCGTACCTGGGTGGTGAGGACGGCTGATCCGGACTCCCTCCTCGCCTCGATCCGCAACGAGCTCGCAAGCATCGAACCCGAGACGACGTTGGCAGAGGTGCAACTGCTAGACGAGCTCGTCAAGACCGCGCGCGCACCCACACGCTTCGCCACGACCCTGGTCGCGGTGTTTGGCGCAGTCGGTCTGGTCCTCGCCATGGCGGGGCTGCAGTCGATGCTGGCGCGCGTTGTCGGTGATCGACGTCGCGAGATCGGTATCCGTATGGCACTGGGCTCCCGTCCCAGCCGGGTCGTCCAACTCGTCGCGGCCGAGAGCATGCTCAGTGTGGCGTTCGGTCTAGTAGGAGGCGCGCTCGGCGGCTATCTGCTGACGCGCTACCTCGCCAGCACGCTGCCAGAGATCCAGGCCACAAGTGCGGCTGTTTACGTGGCTGCGGCCGCCGCCTTTCTAATCACCGCGTCCTTGGCTAGCACGACTCCGCTGCGAGCCGTCCTGCGCGTGAACCCACTGGAAGTGACTCGAGCCGAATGAGACCGCGATAGCAAGGCGGGTCGAAACGGGCCTTCCTCTGAGGTCACGCGCCAAGCCGCGCCGCGTGCCTCGGTCTGGGTCGTTGACGGCACTGTCAAGTTAGCCGGCAGGCTGGCAGAGTTCGCCGATGAGCAACGATCAGCTGAGCTATCACGGACATCGCTTCCCGCCCGAGATCATCCGCAACCACATCTCGATCTCCCGCGCGTCGCCCGTGAGGGGTGGCGTATCCTCTGGCGTGCCGATCGGCTGCTCCAGGCCCACGACATCTCCGGCAACGCCGTCTGTGCGGCCAGGTTGAGCGAGATCGACAGTACGAGCGCGCCGCCGTAGAAGTCCGCAACAGGGGTCGTGCATGAATGCTAGGCATCGTAGTTCTGTCCTCAGTTGTTGCCGGGGATGTGTTCGAATCGGCAGTAGGTGAAGCGCTGGATGCTGCCCAAGGGTGTGGTGTGCGACTCGGCGAACGACTCGCGGATCGCAAAAGTACTGCCGAGCAGCGCTTGTAGCGCGTGGGCATCGTGGCGCTGCACGGGTATGCCACTGCAGCGTTCCGGTCCGTCGAGCGCGAAGGTCGCCAGGATCACGTGGCCTCCGGGCGCCAGCGCTCGGCGCAGAGCGCTCGCGTAGCCAGATCGCTCGGACGGAGTCAAGAAATGGAGGGTGGCGCGGTCGTGCCATAGGTCGTAGGTGTTCTGGCCGAGATCGGCGTCGACGATGTCTGTCAGCAACCAGCGGACGTGCCTGCCCCGCTCTCCGACACGCTTACCAGCCAGTGCGATGGCCCGCGCCGAGAGGTCGAGGACGGTGAGAGCCTCGTAGCCTGCGGCAAGCAGATCGTCGACCAGGGTCGAGGCACCGCCGCCGACATCGATGATGCTCGCATCCCGCGCGACTCTGGCACGCTCGATCAGCGCTAGCGAAGTGCGCATGTGCGCCTGATACCAGCTCTTGGCCTCGGGGGGCGAGCCGGCGTAGATCTCTTGCCAGTGGGCGACACGATCGGGGGGCATACGCGCGGGCGGCTGGTTCGATGCGGTGTCCCGCTCGCACGCCGGTAGTCGCCGACACTCGGTTCGGGACGCCTGGCGCGGAACCCGTGCTCGCGCAGCGGCCGCGCTGCCTCCTCGGCATAGACGCAGTAGCGCCCCCGGCAATACGAGACGATCTCGGAGTCGTCGGGCAGCTCGTCGAGGTGATCCTGCTGCTCGTGGATCGGCAATGACCGCGCCCAGGGAATATGTCCGGCCGCACACTCCGTCGCCATCTGGACGGCGAGTAGGACGCGACCACCCTGCTGCAGTCGGCCGCGCAGCTCCGACGCGCTGATCGCCCTTAGATCATGCCGTTTCGTGACGTAGATGTCGACCAAATGAGCGATCATCGGGATCTCCTTCTCGCCGAACAAGCCCAGGCAACGCCACAGATCACGGGACGCGCGGTAGGCAGCGCCCGATAGGCCCGCGTACCTTCGCGGTGGAACGCGGACGAGCCCGATGCTCCGCAGCATCTGCAGATGTTGCGACCTGTTGGCCAGACTGGCCATCGCCGCAATCTTCCTGATCTGGCGCTCGGTCGAGCGCACGGCCGCCGCCTCGTGACGACCGCCCGCGTGGCCTTCCCGGCAATCGCCGTGAACTCCGGGAACAGCAGGTAGGCGATCCTCGGCGGTACCCAGGAGAACCCGCGGTACGAGCGGCGTTGCCGTCGCATAATGCATAGAGATACTATGTAGAAATCAACCCAAGAAACGACGCCAGATGACGCACACTACTCGTCGACTATCGAGCAAGGTCGCTATGAGCAACATGGAAAACGCGCGGCGGCGAGTCAAGTACGGCTGTGCACTCGGCTTGGCCTGCGTGGCGACGTTCAGATCCTCACCTGGATGGGGCTTGGTCCTACGGGGTGGGCGTTCGCACTCGATATGGTGCTGGTGTTCGTGAGCCTGCTTGCCCTTCACGGGCGCGCCCGCACGCGTCCTGGCTCTGCGTACGGTCTGGTTGCGTCCGCCGTGAGCCTGGGACTGATGATCCTGACGGCGGGGCTGATTCAACAGTTCTACATGGTGATCTACATCGCTTTCATCAACCCGGACTGGGTGGACATGGTCATGGAGATCCGGGAGGGTCTGTTGATCAGCGCAGGGGTGGCGCCGGAGGAGATCCAGCAGCGGCTGGCGAGCACGCGGCGTGGCTTTCCTCCGTTGGCCATGTTGAGCACGGGCCTCGTCGTGCCTGCACTGTGGACGCTGGCCTTCGCGCTCCTTCTTAGTGTCCCGATCAGCGCGGGCCTGGCTCGGGTGCCAAGTCCCCGCGTACGATGAGCCAAGGAGTCGGATGATGAGGATGCGAAGGCGTGGAGACGCTAGGGCCCGCTGCGTGGCCGCGCTGGGGGTTGCCTGACTTTCCCTCGCGGGCTGCCGACAAGAGCAGAACCTCTCGACTTTCGCGGTCGAGAGATTGCCGGCCAGTATGAACGGAATCGACTGGATCGAGCTCGCCCGCGACGTACGGGGGATACTGTCAAGCTAAGTCGAAATCGCCGAGAAACGCGCGATCCATGAACCCCAATACCCATACGCAGCGGGGGCTTCACCTCGGCCCGGGAAGTCTGATCCGCTCAGAATCAAGTTAACTTGACAGTACCCCGCTGCTCTATGCGATTGCTCGCCGACGTGAACTGCGCAACGGGCCCGTCGCCACTGGCTCCTGCCCCAAAAGCAAATGGAGCGGATCAGAGCAGCCAGCTTCAAGTAGCCGAATACGTAGCCGCTTCGGCCGCACCTCACTGGGCATTGCCAGCATCTTCGTTATGTTGACAATGCCGCTTCGCCCGCTGGACCCGGAGTCACCGGGCCCTCAGATTGCGCACCCGGAGCGCCCGAGCTGGGAGTCGGGCGTCACGGAGGATCGCCGAGAGCTCTTCCAGGTCGTATCCGCGAAAAATGAAACCGGTGGTTCGCAAAGCGGCCATGCGGTCGATAAGAGCGTCGACCTCGCGCAGCTCTAACTCCGTGCGAAAGTCTCCATCTGCCGAGTAGCTGGTGGCGACCACCGCCAGCATCTCGTCCAACCGGTCACGATCCAGCCATATCCCACGGGCGGCGACGCCATCGATGCTGTCGAGATTCGCCGAGGACTCCAAGGGGTTGGCCGAGAGCAACACCAGGTCGGCCCGCTTCCCGACCTGAATCGTCCCGAACTCTCGGTCCCGCCGCATAGCCCTCGCCGGGTTGCCTGTTGCCGTCTCCAGTACCTCGTACTGCGTGAGGCCGAGACGCTCCATTTCTCGGAGTTCGTCGTGCAGGGCAAAGCCCGGAATCAGCAACGGCATTCCACCACCAGCGTCGGTGCCGGCTAGGAACCGCGCGTCGATCTGCCGGAGGTCTCGGAAGAGAGTCCTGGAGATTTCGAGGACGTTGTATCGCAACCGATTCAACCGATCGGGCTCCGTACCGGCCAACTGCACCCAATCGGCGCGGTCGCTCGCGGCAACGAACTGAAGCTGATCGGTGTCGAGAACGGCTCGGCGTGCCTCGTCCCCGCGCAACTCGGTGCGGGTTGCGTAGAACGTCGGTGTGTTCCAGACGTCTCTCCCCAGAGTCGCCTGCACATAGTCTTCGTCCGTAACCTGCAGAGTGCTGTCGAGAATGTATCCCTTGAAGTGTTCGATTGTCCGCTGTCCGGCCTCCACGGCGTCGAGGACGCTAAGTCCTTGAGGAATGTGGCCCACGACATCGATCTGGTGTTTTCGCGCCTCATCGTGTACCGCAGCGAAGACCTCGGGGCTCATCAGATTGTGGATCTTGATGAAGTCGTATCCGGCGGCGACCTGTTCGCGGACCGCCCGCCGGGCGTCCTCCGGAGTCCCGACGACCGTCGCGTAGAACCCCATCGGTGCCGCGCTCAGAATATGGCCCGCCACGTACATGGTCGGAGCGAGGAGCTCATTCGCCGCGATACGGTCCCTGAGCTGGAGCATCCACTCAAAACCATCCATGTCTCGCACGGTGGTGACGCCGTTCGCGAGGTTGAGGAGGTGCGTGCTGTTCGAGACCATGCTATGGGCATGGGCGTCGACGAGTCCGGGTATGAGGTACTTCCCCTGACCGTCGATCAACGGCACGCCAT
>JAJCXS010000002.1 GCA_029263335.1 Acidobacteriota bacterium
GAGCTACGCAGCGTGCGAGATCGGGTAGCCGGCCACGCGGAGATCGAACGCTTCGAGTCACTGCTCACCTTCCTGCCGGACGACCCCGACAGCTCGATCGCCGCGGTCGAATACGCGCGAGGCGTGCTCGACCGCGCCTCGGTAGAGCACCAACCTTCGACCGCGGGCGAGTTGGAAGCATCGCTACAGCGGCTGGACGCGGCCTTGAGTGAAGCCGCCGACACGGCTTTTCTGACCGGTCTCGGTGCCATAGCCGGAGAACTCGAGCGCGCCCGCATCACCGTGGCGGCAATGGCCGAACAGGTGCAGGGATCGGGACCTGTCGAGCGCGCGACCTGGGTCGACGGCGAGCGCCTGCTTCAGACCAAGGTCGAGACGCTGCTGGAGAGGGTTCGCGGCGCTGCGGGCGCACCCATGCCGACGCCGGCTTCGCTGCCCGAGAACCTCGCCAGTCGCTTCGTTACCGGCAGCGGCCGTTACGTGGCGTACCTGTATCCCGCCGGGGACATCTATGATCCGGAGTTCTTGCCGCGGTTCAACCGTGCCTCAACCGCGGTTTCCGAGACCGCCATTGGCTTCCCTATCCTCTTCGAGGATCACTCGGGTTTGATCACGGCAGGATTCGGCTCCGCACTAGCCGTCGGGGCGTTGCTGGTGGCGCTACTGCTCGCCGTTGACCTGCGTCGGTTCGCCTTTACCGTGCTGGCGCTGGTGCCGGTCGGCCTCGGGCTCCTGTGGATGCTCGGGTTGATGGTCCTACTGAAGATGGACTTCAACTTCGCCAACCTCATCGCCGTACCCATCGTTCTCGGCGTCGGCATTGACGCCGGCGTACACCTGGTGCACCGGCACCGACTCGAGGGGCACTCCGGCATGATCACGACGGTAGCCCACACCGGACGGGCAATCCTCGTCGCCTCGCTCACCACGATGGTCGGCTTTGGCAGCCTGACGCTCGCTTCGCACCGCGGCATGGCGAGCCTGGGTGGACTTCTCTTCCTGGGCGTCGGCGGCTGTCTTATCGCCGCGGTCGTCGTCTTGCCCAACCTGATGCTGGCGTTGGGCCTGGCAAGACGCTAGCGCTCTGGGCGAGCTATCCTTGGATGCGCCTCCCCTGCCCCCGGTTGCCGCCACTTTCCTTTGTGACGCAATGCTGAAGACAGTCCTGTTGCTGCTTACGCTGACGCTCACCGGTAGTGGCGCCACGGCGCCGCTTCATCTCGTCGCGTGGGCACCGGGGTATCCGGGCAGCACGACCCAGGCCCAGCCCACCATGGACGAATTCGCCCGCCTGCTGGCGAACGCCGCAGGCTGGGATGCCGACCGGGTGACTGCCGAGTACCAGGAAACTGAGGTCGGCGGTCTCGCTCGCCTGACTCACGAGGGAACGCAGTTCGCGCTGATCCCGCTAGCGCTCTTCTTCAAGTACGAGGACCAACTCGACCTGCACCCCCTGGCCCAGGTCGTCGGGCCTGGGGGCGAGGCGTCCGAGACCTGGTGCCTGGTGGCTCCGGCCGGCCGTATCACCGGCCCCGGTGACCTCGCGGGCTGGACCGTCATGGGCATTCCCGGATACTCGGAGGCCTTCGTTCGCGGCAACCTGCTGGGCGCGTGGGGACCCTTGCCCAGTAACGTCAACGTCGAGTTCACCCGTCGGGTGCTGGGTGGCATACGGCGAGCGAGCAGCGGCGAGAACGTCGCCGTGCTGCTCGACAGCGCCCAAACCGCTGCCATGGCCTCGCTTCCCAATGCCGGAGAGCTCGAAATCGTGGCAACCTCGGAGCGCGTGCTACTGGGATTGCTGGTCAGCGTCGACACCAGAGTCGAGGCTTCCACCGAGGAAGCGCTGTCGGGCGGGCTGATGCGGGTGCACGAAAGTCCCGCGTTCGCGGAATTACTCTCGACCGTACGGGTCAGCCGCTTCGAGCCCGTCGATCAAGAGGCCATCGCGAGCAGCCGCGAGGCCTTCGACAAGGCACGATGAGGCGATCCGCCGCGGTGATCGCGGCGCTCGCCATCAGTGTCGGCGGCTGTGCTCGAGCGCTCCGACCGGTAGACGCGGGTTCGCCGCTCGGCAGCGCCGATCGCGCCAGCGCCGACCCTGCGGCGGCTCAGCTGCTGATGCAGGCCGCCGAAACTGCCTTCGCGCGGCGCCCGGACCTTGCGCAAGTACGCGAGGCGGAGCAGCTCTGGCTTCGGGCCGCGGTCACGGACGCCACCAACGCCGAGCCCATTGTCGGCGCGGTACGTGCCCAGGTCTGGCTGGCCGAGAACGACACGGATCAGCAGCGCCGCCGCGACACGGCAACCGAGTCGGTCAGCACGGCGCAGTGGTGCAGCCGCCGGGAGCCTGCCAATCCAACCTGCTCGTATTGGCTCGCCCTCGCCGTTGGCGTGCAGGCGAATCAGCGCCGAGCTACCGCTAACGACGGACTCCAGGTCATGGTCCGGGCCCTACACGCTGCCATCGAACGCGACGAACGCACCGACCATGCCGGCCCGCATCGCGTGCTCGCCCTGGTGCTCGTGCGCGCTCCGGGATGGCCGACGGGGCCCGGCGATCCCGATACCGGCCTGGTACACGCCGAGCAAGCCGTTTCCCTGTTCCCCGACTTCCCCCCCAACTGGCTGACGCTGGGCGAGGCTCTCCATGAAACCGATCAGCCGCAGCGCTCCCTGGAAGCCTACCGTTGCGCCCTCGAAGCGGCGCGGGGCCAACTTGACCACCCCGACGCGGTCGTGTGGATTCAGGGGGCGGAAGCGACGCTGGGTGATGATGAGGGAGGCTGTACGATCACGGTCGCGGCTGCTGGCAACTTGTTCTAGCCGGATCAGAAGTTGACCGACTCCTCGATCGGGACGGCCGGACTGCCGGCGTCAAGCGCCTTGTCCATCGCATCGACGATAGAGAAGACCTGCGCACGCGAGACCTTGCTTCCGGGTCCGTTCACCCGCACCGCTTCGAGGGCGGCATAGGCGAGGCGAATCGGCAGCGCACAGAACGCCACTACACCGCGCGGCGCCTGCGCCGCCTGCAGGTCGTTGGTGTATTCGGCGGCAATTTCCAGGTCGGCACCAGCCAACTCGAATACCGCGGCGCGGTCCACTCCGGCGGGCAGGTAGCTGCGCCCCTCATCGCCGTCGAAGGCGGCGTCCTTGAGGATGTTCACCAGCTGGAGCGCCTCACCGAATCGCGGTGCGCGCGCCCTCAGCGACTCCGCCAGCTCCGGCGCAACCTCACGACCCAGCAGAAACAGGTCCGTGCTCATCTCGCCCACGATCCCGGCAACGGTGTAGCAGTACTGCCGCAGATCCTCCAGATCACGGAGCCTGAGCTGGCCACCTTCGGTTCGCTCGACAAACCCGACCATACCTTCGGCGGTGCGCAGAGTGTGCCGGCGAATGATCTCCTGCGCCTCGGGGCTGAGTTCTTCGAAGGCCTCGATAACCACCGCGGCATCCCGCAGCAGTTCCAAGTAGCCCTCGTGTTCGATCGGTCGTCCAGCTGCCCAAGCCGTGCCGAGTTCAGTGGCTCGCGATGTCGACGGGCTTCGCAGGAGATCCTCGAACTCACGCAGGGCAGCGACGCGGCGAGCATTGGACCACTCCGCGGCATCCTCGAACGTATCCGCAACGCGGAACAACAGGTACGCAACCCCCAGCTGCCGCCGAGTCGGCTGCGGCAGGAGCGGAATCGACAGCGCGAACGTTCTGCTCGTCTTCTCGAGAAGTTCGTCGATACGTTGCATGGTGAGCCTTGGGCTGCAGGAGGAGCACTCGCATTATCGCTCTGCGGGCCCGACAGTTCATCCCCGAGCGCGGCGCGCCCGTGATTTGAGGCCAACGCTGCCCATGATCACGGGATGATGCGCGTTCCGCCTGAGGGTTTTCTGGCCAGTACCGCCGGTAGGGTCCCTGGCACCGAACCGTCGACGATCCACGAGCGCACGCCGAGACGGGCGAAGGCAATCGCGGTATCGAGGCGATGGCGCATCCCTCCGGTGACGTCGGTGTCGGCGGATCCGCCGACCTGGGCGGCCATGCCGTGAGCCTGTTGGACGGTCATCCTGGCGACCGTGTCGCCGGCAGCGTCATAGATCCCGTCCGTGTTGCCCAACCAGTACGCGTCGCTGATTCTGGCGCCACGCGCGCGCAGCCGCCGGGCGAACGCGAGCAGTGCGGTCTCGGTGGAGCAGATGGCATGACCCCGGTCACGGTCCATCACCACATCGCCGTAAGTGGTTACCAGCAGGCCACGCTGGAGCGCCTGTTCGATCGAGTTCACCGCGACTGTCTTGGGACGTCCTGAGGCGGTCACGACGTTGCTCGATGGAGCCACCGACCACACCGACAGGCCGGCGCCGCGCAGAGCTCCGAGCACGGCTTCGTGGAGTTCACGAGCGACCGCCTGCGTGGCAGAGGCCCCAGCTGCACCACCACGTCCCGCGTGTACGCCGTGCTCGGCGGCGGTGACGTGGCCGAAGGAGCCACTGCCATGACCCAGCAGAAAGCGTCGCCTTCCGCCGGTTGTCGCGGCTGCGAGTTCGGCGGCCAAACGCTTCAACACGGAGCGCCGGATCGAGCGGCGGCCTCCTTTATGCGTGATGAGGCTGCCGCCAAGCTTGATGATGGCGACGTTCACGAGGCCGCGCCGTCAAACAGCGAGCCTACGATCGCCTGTGGCCCCTCACCCACACCGTCGCGGATGATCCCGTACACACCGTCGAGTTCCTCCAGTTCCGCAGCTACCGCTTCCTCAGCTGCCGGTGAACAGATCACATGTACGTTGGCGCCAGCGTCCATTGTGCTCCACGCTTCGATGCCGCGACGGCGCATCTGCCGAACGGCCTCGAGCACGCGCAGGGTCGCGGGACACCAGTAGAAGATCGCCGGATTCGACGACATGGCAATCAGGTGCAGCTCGATCGCGTCTTCCTCGATCACCGGGCCCAGGCGATCCAGGTCGCGTGCCGCGATCGCGTCGGAAACCGTCGCCAGACGACCGGGAGTCAGCGTCTGGCGGCGTTCATAGTGCGGGCTGCTGGCGGCGCGGCGATGACCGTCGAGCGACGACACGCCTTTGGCCCCCGTCTGCACCAGCACCACGACATCGCGGAGGTCCCAGTGTGCGGCCGGCGCCAATTGCCGCGCGGGAGCCTCGGCATCGTCGCCGTCGGGCCACCGCACGTACCCGCCCATCACCGAACGCGACGCCGACCCGGACCCTGATCGCCGAGCCAGAATCGAGAGCTCCTGCGGCGTCGCATCGATCTCGAGCGCCCCGAGGGTGGCGACCGTCAGGGCGGCGAACCCCGCGGCCGAAGATGCAATTCCGGCGTCGGCCGGAAAGCTATTTCGCGTGGCCACCGCCAAGCCGCGGTCGGTGCCGGCCCAGGCACGCAGCCGTGCGAGGTGGGCGAGCGCACGATCACGAAAGGCCCCGTCGGCCGCCCTCAACCCGGTGTCAGTCGCGTGCCAGACCTCGTCCGCCACCCCGGCCCCGAGCGCGCGCACAGTCGTTCGACTCACGCACTCGCGCAGCGTCATCGAAATCGAAGCATTGCAGGGGATCGCCTGCTCCAGATCGGTGGCACCCCAGTACTTGATGAAAGCGATGTTGGCCGGCGCCGCGACGGTGCATTCGCCACTCACTTCACCATCTCCACCCGTACTCCTTCGGCCGCGAGCGGGGCAGCAATCTCTTCCCACCTGCTGCCGAGTGCCACGCCTTCGGGCAGGAGGGCGAGCAAACAGCCAGCGGCCGGTCCACTGAGGGCCCCCGCCCCGGACAACTTGGCCGCGCCTCCACGCCGCTCGATTTCGCGTACGGCCTCCCCGACTTCGTTCGGAACGACGCCGAGTTGCTCGAGGCATCCTTGATAGGCCCGCATCGGCTCGATCAGATCCAGCGCTGCGGCGTCGGGTGAGGTGAGGCCATCACGAAACGTGCTCGTGGCGTCACGCATGACCGACAGCCTCTCTTCGAACGCCGCGGGTTGCTTCTCGCGCAGCTCCCTCACGGCGGCCACGACCTGACCGGTTGACTCGGCCGAGGTGCCCGTGTGCAGGACCCGTATCTGGTCGAGCAGGTCGGGGCGTGCCATGAGCGGTTCGATGCCGAGACCCTCCTCGCGACGAGTTACCGACAACACCCCTCCGTGGAAGACCGCCGCTGCATCAATACCGGAGGGCAGTCCATGCTGCCTTCGCTCGACCTCGAGCGCCAACGGTCCAACCTGCGACCAGCATGGGACCTCGCCCGACAGCGCCGCTGCCGCCGACACGATGCCTACGGCCGCCGCCGCCGAACTGCCAAACCCGGCACCGAGCGGCAGGTCGGAGGTCACGTTCAGACGCAGCCCGTCGAGGTCGCCGAGCGGCTCAACGCACTCGCCCATTGCCAGCCTCGCCAGTCGCGCCGGCTGGCCGTCACGCAGACCCGCGAAGGTATCGGGGCTCGGATTCGCCGCGTACGTTTCCCACGCCTGCCGCTGCTGGTCCCTGTACTCGGCAATCTGTGCCTGGCTCTGGTGTTCGCGATGCCCGATCGCGGGCAAATCCAGCCCAATGCCCGCCTCGTTCGTTCGCTCGAGCCGCACCACGAGGCGCAGGCCGATCGCGGTCACTACCGCCGGCACGCCGTAGACCGCCGCGTGTTCGCCCATCAGGATCAGTTTGCCGGGCGTCGACACACGTATCGAGCTTCTCAACTCATCGCTCCTCGCTACTGCGACCCAAGCGCTCGTGCGCCCCGGCCAGATCCTGCGAAGTGAAGGCGGCCATCAACGAGATCTCACCGGCGAGCACCGTCGCTGCCAGGATCTCCGCAAGATGAAGCGCGGCCGCGCCCGGACGCTCCG
>JAJCXS010000003.1 GCA_029263335.1 Acidobacteriota bacterium
GATCATGTCGAACGCCGCGTAGTCCGCGCGGCCCACTTTCGACAACACCAGCGTGATCGCCTGCGTCAGCGTCGTCTTGCCGTGATCCACGTGACCAATCGTCCCGACGTTCACATGCGGCTTTGTACGCTCAAACTTTTCTTTCGCCATTTCCTGATTTCCTTACGCCCATACCGACTAGGCTGTCGCGCCCTTCTCTCTGAGGACGACCTCTTCCTTAACGCTCTTGGGAACTCGCTCGTAGCACTTGAAATGCATGCTGAAATTCGCCCGACCCTGCGTATTGGAACGCAGATCGGTCGCGTACCCAAACATCGACGATAGTGGCACGCGGCTGGTGATGATCTTCAGGCCATCACGGGTATCAAGGTTCTCGATACGACCACGACGACTATTCATGTCCGAGATGACATCGCCCATGTATTCCTCGGGCACCACTACCTCGAGGTCCATGATCGGCTCCATGAGCTCAGGACCAGCCTTGGCGACGGCATCCTTGAACGCCATGCTGCCAGCGATCTTGAAGGCAACCTCGGACGAGTCCACATCATGGAAGGAGCCGTCGTAGAGAACGGCCCGCACACCCTCGAGCTCGAAGCCCGCCACCGGACCACTCTCCATCGCCTCGCGAATGCCCTGGGCGGTCGGCTTGATGAATTCCTTCGGAATGGATCCGCCACGGATGCGGTCAACGAATTCGAACTTCTGCCCTTCTTCCGGGGGCAGCGGCTCGATCTCGATATGAACATGACCAAACTGCCCGCGACCGCCACTCTGACGAACGAAACGACCCTCGCCCTTCGCAGCACGCGTAATGGCCTCGCGGTACGCAACCTGAGGAGCACCGACGTTCGCCTCGACGCCGAACTCACGCATCATGCGATCAACAAGAATCTCCAGGTGAAGCTCACCCATGCCGGAGATGATCGTCTGACCGGTCTCGTCGTCGCGATGCACCTTGAAGGTCGGATCCTCGCGCTGCAACTTGCCCAGCGCGTCGGCAAGCTTCTCACTATCGGCACGCGTCTTGGGCTCAATGGCCATCGAAATGACCGGCTTGGTGAACTCCATCGACTCCAGCAAGACAGGGTCGTCCGGCGTGCAGATCGTATGCCCCGTAGAGACTGTCTTCAGCCCAACGGCAGCAGCGATATCGCCAGCAAAGACCTGACGAATCTCCTCGCGCTTGTTGGCGTGCATCTTCAACAGGCGGCCGATCCTCTCGCGCTTGCCCGTGGTCGTATTGACCACCGTGGCTCCCGACTCAAGAACGCCGGAGTAGACACGAAAGAACGCCAGCTGCCCCACGAAGGGGTCGGTCATGATCTTGAACACCAACGCCGAGAACGGAGCATCGTCAGCCGCCACGCGTTCGAGCGCGACGTCACCGTCATCGGGGTCCACGCCCTGAATCGCCGCCACATCGACCGGCGCCGGCAGATAGTCGATCACCCCATCAAGCAGCGGCTGGACGCCCTTGTTCTTGAACGCCGAACCGGCGAGAACAGGCGTCAGTTTCAGATCGAGAGTGCCCTGACGCAGAGCCGCGATCAGCTCATCCTCGGTGACCTCTTCACCGCCGAGATACTTTTCCAAAACCTTGTCGTCGACCTCACTGGCAGCCTCGACGATCCGCTCATGGGCAGCCTCCACCACCTCCGCGTGATCGTCGGGTATCGCCTCGAACGTCGGCTCAGCTCCGAGATCCTCGTTCTTATACCGGAGTGCCTGTCGGCGGACCACATCGAGCACACCGATGAACTTGTCCTCCGACCCCCACGGCAGCACCACGGGAACAGGATTGGCACGCAGACGGCTCACCATCATCTCCACGCAGCGATCGAAGTTGGCACCCACACGGTCCATCTTGTTGACGAACGCGATACGCGGAACGCTGTACTTGTCCGCCTGGCGCCAGACCGTCTCACTCTGCGGCTCAACACCGCCAACCGCATCAAAGACCGCCACCGCACCGTCAAGAACGCGAAGCGAACGCTCCACTTCCGCGGTGAAATCCACGTGCCCCGGCGTATCGATGATGTTGACCCGATAGTCGCGCCAGAAGCAGGTCGTGGCGGCGGACGTAATGGTGATACCGCGCTCCTGCTCCTGAACCATCCAGTCCATCTCGGCGGCACCATCGTGCACTTCACCGATCTTGTGGGTGATCCCGGTGTAATAAAGAACGCGCTCAGTCGTCGTCGTCTTACCGGCATCAATGTGGGCCATGATGCCGATATTGCGAGTCTTGGCGAGAGAGACCTTACGAGACACGAGTCAGCAGCTCCTACTACGCACTACCAGCGGTAGTGTGCGAAGGCCTTGTTGGCCTCCGCCATACGGTGTGTATCTTCACGCTTCTTGACGGCCGCGCCGCGACCGTTCGAAGCATCCAACAATTCATTGCACAGGCGCTCACCCATCGTCCGCTCGCCACGGGCGCGCGACGCGTCGATGATCCAGCGCATGGCCAGCGAGGTACGACGACGGGGATAGACCTCCACCGGCACCTGATAGGTCGAACCACCCACACGGCGAGACTTCACCTCGAGGGCAGGGCGAACATTGTCCATCGCCTGCTTGAACACGCCCAGGACGTCCTCGTCGCTCGTCTTCTCACGGAGACGATCGAGAGCGCCATAAACGGCACGCTCCGCGATGCTCTTCTTCCCGTCGAGCATCAGATGGTTGATGAACTTCGACAGCAACCGGCTGTCGTATTGACCGTCCGGCTTCACTTCGTGGCGCCGGACCTTGACGTCTTTTCGCGGCATGTCTTAACTCCGCTACGGCCGCGCAGGGCGCCCGCCAGCAGTACACAAATCACCCGACTGTTACCGGAAAAGCAAGGAATCAGCCGACAGAACAGCCGGCGAGGCAGTCAGGGATCAGGACTTAGGGCGCTTCGCCCCGTACTTTGACCTTCCCTGCTTACGGCCGTCGACCCCTGAGGCGTCGAGAGTGCCGCGAATAATGTGATAGCGGACCCCAGGAAGATCCTTCACACGGCCGCCGCGAATCAGAACGATGGAGTGCTCCTGCAGATTGTGACCAATCCCAGGGATGTATGACGTCACTTCCATGCCGTTCGTCAGGCGGACACGTGCCACCTTACGCAACGCCGAGTTCGGCTTCTTGGGGGTCGTCGTATACACACGGGTGCACACCCCTCGACGCTGCGGACACCTTTGCAGGGCCGGGCTCGAGGTCTTGGCGGCAGTCCGCTTACGCCCCTTCCTTACTAACTGGTTGATGGTAGGCAAAGTACCTCTCAACCTCTCCGGGTTATCCCGCCACAGGCATTACGATCCCCTGACAGCCACAACAGGTGGTGCCGGGGCAGATCGCCTATCGACGAGTATCAGAAAAAAACAGAGCCGCGGTTAAAAGCCACACGGCTCCCTAGCGCCCCTTAGGCAGAGGCCAAGTATAGCAGTCGCCCTCGGCACGTCAATTCACCTGGTGAAGGTTATTTTGCCGTTGGTGAAGGATTCTTCGCCAACGGCAAAACCCACTCCGGCAATGGATGACCGAACGGCTACTCGGCGGTCTTCTCGCCGAGAATATCGGCCCCGCCGTGCGCATCCGCCTCGGCCGCAGCCTCGGCCATGCCGGCCAGAATGTCCGCCGGGCGTCGACGCTCGACGACATCCTCCGTGAGGCCCGCCAAACGGTACTCCGAGAAGCCTGTCCCCGCTGGAATCAGACGTCCCATGATGACGTTCTCCTTCAGACCGCGGAGGTGGTCAACGGCGCCGTTGATGGCAGCCTCAGTGAGCACCCGGGTGGTCTCCTGGAACGATGCCGCCGATATGAACGAATCCGTCGACAACGACGCCTTGGTGATGCCCAAGAGCATCGGGCGACCGTTTGCCGGACGTCCCCCACCGTCGATAACAGTGGCGTTCTCGTTCTGGAATCGGAAGCGGTCGACCTGGGCACCGACGATGAAGCCGGTATCCCCGACCTCCTCGACCTTGACCCAACGCATCATCTGACGCGCAATGACCTCGATGTGCTTGTCGTTGATGTTGACGCCCTGCAGCCGGTAGACCTCCTGGATCTCGTTGACCAGGTACTCCTGCAGTTCGCGCTCACCCAAGACGTCGAGAATGTCGTGAGGATCGACAGCTCCGTCGACGAGAGGCTCGCCCGCCTTGACAGGATCACCCTCACGAACGTTGATGTGCGCACCACGAGGCAGCGAGTACTCGCGAATCTCGTCGGATTCCTCGTTCTTGACGTAGACCTTGCGCAGGCCCTTGACGACTTCACCGAACTCGACGTCACCGTCGATCTCGGCCACGACCGCGGGCTCCTTCGGGCGACGGGCCTCGAAAAGCTCCACGACACGCGGCAAACCACCGGTGATGTCCTGCGTCTTGGTGGTCTCACGCGGAATCCGCGCGAGCACCTGACCGGGCGTCACTCCAGCGCCGTCGGCGGCGTTCAGATGCGCGTTGACCGGCAGCGGATAGGCCCGCAGGACCTTACGCGGCGAGTTGGGATCCAGAATCTGGATCTGCGGCTGCATCTTCTCCGGAATCGTGTCCTTGACGACCAGCTGCGACAGGCCGGTAACCTCGTCGACCTGCTCCTCGCATGTCACGCCCGGCGTCAGATCCTGGTACTTAACGGTGCCCCGCTCCTCGGTGAGAATCGCAAAGGAGTATGGGTCCCACTCCACCAGAACCGTGCCCTGGTCGACCTTTGCCCCTTCCTTCACCTTGATACGCGCACCATAGACAACGCTGTAGCGTTCGCGAATGTTGCCGTCCTCGTCCTGCAATGCCACCGCACCATTGCGGTTCATCACCACGAGGTCCCCTTCATCCGAGGTCACCGTGCGGAGGTTCAGGAACACCACCTTGCCCGGCGACTTGGCATCGAGCGTGGTGGCCTCGCCGACTCGCGACGCGGCACCACCGATATGGAAGGTCCGCATGGTCAGCTGCGTGCCCGGCTCACCAATCGACTGAGCCGCGATGACACCCACAGCCGTACCGCGCTCCACGAGGCGACCGGTGGACAGGTCGCGGCCGTAGCACTTCTGGCACACGCCCCACTCTGTCTCGCAGGTCAACACCGAGCGAATGCGCACACGCTCAGAACCCGAGTTCTGGATCGTGCTGGCGAGCTCGACATCGATCTCCTCGCCCGCACCGCAGAGCACATCACCGCTGAACGGATCCTTGATGTCCTCGAGTGCGACTCGGCCGACAATGCGATCACGAAGCGGCTCGATAACCTCGCCACTCTCGACGATCGGTGCCACCCAGATGCCCTCGATGGTTCCGCAGTCGGGCTGCGTGACGATTACGTCCTGGGCAACGTCCACCAGACGACGGGTCAGATAGCCCGAGTCTGCCGTTTTCAACGCCGTATCGGCCAGACCCTTGCGGGCACCATGAGTCGAGATGAAGTACTGCGCCACCGACAATCCCTCGCGGAAGTTGGCGGTAATCGGGGTCTCGATGATCTCGCCCGATGGCTTGGCCATCAATCCACGCATACCGGCCAGCTGCCGGATCTGCTGGATCGAACCACGCGCGCCCGAGTCGGCCATGCCGTAGATCGAGTTCGGCTCACCCGTGACGTCTCCGGCCTCCATCTGCCGGAACATCGCGTCGGCCACCTGTTCGGTAACGTCCGACCAGATGGCGATGACCTTGTTGTAGCGCTCACCGTTAGTGATCGCACCGTCAAGGTACTGCTGGTCGATCTCGATGACCTGACCACGCGCCTCGGACACCAGCTCGTCCTTCTTCATCGGCACGGTCATGTCGTCGATTCCGACGGTGAAGCCGGCGAACGTTGCGTACCGGAAGCCGAGGTTCTTCAGCGCATCCAGCGCCTGGACCGTCTTGTCCTTACCAAGGGTAATGAAACAGTAGTTGATGACCTGGCCGAGTCCGCGCTTCTTGAGCAAACCGTTCACGAACGGCATGTCCGCCGGCATCGCGTCCTTGAAGATCACCCGCCCGACGGTCGTGTCGATGATCCGGTTGGTGACATGCTCGACCTCGGCGTGAACCACATCCTGGTCGTCCGTCGCCTTCGACAGCTCAATGAACTCACCGCTATAACGCAGACGAATGCGAGTTTGCGTCTCCACCTGGTGCGCTTCGGCGGCCATCACGACCTCGTCGATGCTACCGAACAACCGCCCTTCGCCGCGCAGCCCGGGGCGCGCCTTGGTGAGGTAGTAGCCACCGAGGACGATATCCTGGGTCGGCACCGTGATCGGCCGACCGTGCGCCGGCGACAGCAGGTTCTCGGTACTCTTCATGAGCACCTTCGCCTCGATCTGCGCACGCTGCGACAACGGCACGTGGACGGCCATCTGGTCGCCATCGAAGTCGGCGTTGAACGCCGTGCAGACGAGGGGATGAATCTTGATCGCCTTGCCCTCGACCACCACCGGCTGAAAGGCCTGAACACCGAGTCGATGCAGAGTCGGTGCGCGGTTCAGCAGCACGCAGTGCTCCTGGATCACCTCGTCGAGAACGTCGTAAACCTCAGGCGTCTGACTCTCGACCAGCTCCTTGGCGGCCTTGATGGTCGCCACCAGTCCGCGCTCCTCGAGCTTCTGGTAGATAAACGGCTTGAATAGCTCGAGTGCCATCTTCTTCGGCAGGCCGCATTGCCCCAGCTCGAGATCCGGACCAATAACGATGACCGAACGGCCGGAGTAGTCGACCCGCTTGCCGAGCAGATTCTGACGGAAGCGCCCCTGCTTACCCTTGAGGGTGTCCGAGAGCGATTTCAACGGGCGGTTGTTAGCGCCCCGCAGCACGCGGCCCCGGCGGCCGTTGTCGAACAGCGAGTCACAGGCTTCCTGCAGCATCCGCTTCTCATTGCGAATGATGACGTCGGGCGCCTTCAACTCGATCAGTTTCTTCAGGCGGTTGTTGCGGTTGATAACCCGTCGGTACAGATCGTTCAGGTCGGAGGTCGCGAAACGCCCGCCGTCCAGCGGCACCAGCGGGCGCAGCTCCGGCGGAATCACCGGAATCACGTCCAACACCATCCACTCAGGCTCGTTGCCCGACTTCATGAAGGCTTCGACAACCTTCAGCCGCTTCGCTGCCTTGGCGCGCTTCTGCTTTGAGGTCTCGACCTTCATCGCTTCGCGCAGCTCAATCGCCAGCGCCGGAATATCGAGCCGGCGCAGCAGCTCCTTGATGGCCTCAGCGCCCATCATGGCCAGGAACGCATCACCAAAGTCGGCACGCGCGTCGCGGAACCGCTCCTCGTTGATCAGTTCGCCATGCGCCAGATCCGTCGGGCCCTCATCGACGACGATATAGGCCTCGTAGTACAGGATCCGCTCCATCTCGCGCATCGTCATGTCGAGCAGATGCCCCATGCGCGACGGCAGACCCTTGAAGAACCAGACATGCGAGACCGGCGAAGCGAGCTCGATGTGTCCCATCCGCTCGCGACGCACCTTCGACTGTGTGACCTCGACGCCACACTTGTCGCAGATCACGCCTCGGTGCTTCATGCGCTTGTACTTGCCGCACAGGCACTCCCAGTCATTGACCGGGCCGAAGATCTTGGCGCAGAACAGGCCGTCGCGTTCCGGCTTGAACGTCCTGTAGTTGATCGTCTCCGGCTTGGTCACCTCTCCGTGCGACCACGAGCGGATCTTTTCTGGCGAGGCGAGTCCAATACGGATCGCCTCGTACTCGTTGATGTTGACCGGCTTGCTTTCGAAGAAACCGAGTGCGCTTCTCATGGCCTCACCTTTTCGTCCAGCTGCATCGGGACCATCACAGCGTAAGTTCGGGATCGGAATCGTCTTCGCGCCGGCTGCGGAACAGCTCGACGTCGAGCCCGAGACCCTGAAGTTCCTTCACCAAAACGTTGAAGGACTCCGGCAATCCGGGATCGAGGTCGCCCTCGCCTCTGACGATGGATTCGAAGATCTTGGCGCGGCCGTACACGTCATCACTCTTGACGGTCAGCAGCTCCTGCAAAGTGTGGGCGGCGCCGTAGGCCTCTAGCGCCCAGACCTCCATTTCACCAAATCGCTGGCCACCGAACTGCGCCTTACCACCCAGCGGCTGCTGGGTAATGAGCGAGTAGGGGCCAATCGACCGGGCGTGGATCTTGTCGTCGACCATATGCGACAACTTGAGCATGTAGATGTAGCCGACGGTGACGTCGCGATCAAAAGCATCGCCAGTCACCCCGTCGCGCAGTTTCGCCTTGCCGCTCTCCGGCAGGCCGGCCCGACCGAGCGTTTCGCGAATCTCGCTCTCGGTGGCACCGTCAAAAACCGGCGTTGCGAAGTGCACGCCGAGCGACTTCGCCGCCCAGCCCAGGTGAGTCTCCAGCACCTGGCCCACGTTCATCCGCGAGGGCACGCCGAGCGGGTTGAGCACGATTTCGACAGGCGTTCCATCCTCGAGGAACGGCATGTCTTCTTGCGGCAACACCGTCGCGATAACGCCCTTGTTGCCATGGCGACCGGCCCTCTTGTCGCCCGCCTGAATCTTGCGCTTCATGGCGATATAGACCTTCACCATCTTGATCACGCCAGGCGGCAGCTCATCGCCTCGACGATAAGCTTCCTGCCGCTCATCGAAGCGCTCCGTCAGCGCTACGATGCGTTCGTCGAGCGCCGCGATCATCTCGTGGATCTTCTTCTCGAGCGCCTGATGCGACTTGGCGAGCCGCAACTTGCCAAGCGCCGCATACGGCATCGAGTCGACGAGTTCCGCGGTCAACGGGCTGCCCTTGGTGACCAGCACCTCTCCCGTGGCCGGGTGCTTGATGCCCGCCTCCAGGTTCTTGCCCTCCGCCTTGCCCACAATCACGGTGCGCAAGCCGGTCTTGAGAACACGGATCTCGTCTTGCAGATCGCGCTGCAATCGCGCCACGTCGGCGTCTTCGATCTCCATGGCGCGCGTATCCTTATCGACACCCTTGCGCGTAAAGACCTTGACGTCGACGATCGTGCCGGCGATGCCGGGGCGGACGGTCAGCGACGCATCCTTCACGTCACCTGCCTTCTCACCGAAGATAGCCCGCAGGAGCTTCTCTTCAGGAGTCAGCTGGGTCTCGCCCTTGGGCGCGACCTTTCCGACCAGAATGTCGCCAGGGCCAACCTCGGCACCAATGCGAATCACACCACTCTCGTCGAGGTTGCGCAGCGCCTCTTCCGAAACGTTGGGAATGTCCCGGGTGATCTCCTCAGGACCGAGCTTGGTGTCGCGCGACTCGATCTCGAGCTCGTCGATGTGAATCGAGGTGAACGCGTCGTTCTTGACGAGATTCTCCGACAGAACGATCGCATCCTCAAAGTTGTAGCCGCGCCACGGCATGAACGCGACGAGCACGTTCTGGCCAAGTGCCAGCTCGCCCATCTCGGTAGCCGGACCGTCAGCCAGAACCTGCCCCTTCAGAATGTCGTCCCCGGCGTGCACGAGCGCCTTCTGGTTCATGCACGTGTTCTGGTTCGAACGGCGGAACTTCATCAGCCCGTAGATGTCGCAGTCGCCATCCGCGGTGCGCACGATGATCCGCTCGGAATCAACGTAGTCGACGGTGCCGTCTCGGCGCGCCAGCACCACGGCCCCGGATACCTGTGCAGTCGTGGCCTCCATCCCGGTGCCAACGTAGGGCGCCTGAGGACGATATAGCGGCACCGCTTGCCGCTGCATGTTCGACCCCATCAGCGCACGGTTCGCATCATCGTTCTCGAGGAACGGAATCAACGAGGCCGCAACCGACACGACCTGCTTCGGCGAGACATCGATAAAATCGACCTCCTCGACAGGCACCAGCCGGAAGTCCCCGCGCGAACGCGCCGTGACACGATCGTTTACGAACTTGAAGCTCTTCGGATCGACCGGGGCGTTCGCCTGGGCGATCGTGTGAGGCGCTTCCTGGGTGGCCGATAGAAAGACCGGCGCATACTCCCAGCTCGCCGCGCCCTTCTTGCCGGCCTTGTTGTTGGCCTTGGTGACCTCCGACAGCTCCAGCTCCTGGCCAGCCTCGAAGTCGGTATTGCCGGCGTCGACGACCCGCACGCGATCCGCGATACGCGACTTCTCGACGGGGCGATACGGACTCTCGATGAAGCCGAACTCGTTCACTCGGCCGTAGCAAGATAGCGACGAGATCAGGCCGATGTTGGGCCCTTCAGGCGTCTCGATCGGACAGATGCGCCCGTAGTGGGTCGGATGAACGTCGCGCACCTCGAAACCGGCGCGCTCCCGCGACAGTCCGCCTGGCCCGAGAGCCGAAAGACGACGCTTGTGCGTGACCTCGGAGAGCGGGTTGGTCTGGTCCATGAACTGCGACAACTGCGACGAACCGAAGAACTCGCGCACCGCTGCCATGACCGGCTTCGGGTTGATGAGATCGTGCGGCATCGCCGTCTCGATCTCCTGGTACACGCTCATCTTCTCGCGCACGCCGCGTTCCATACGAACGAGGCCAATGCGGAACTGGTTCTCCAGCAACTCGCCAACCGAACGCACGCGGCGGTTGCCAAGGTTGTCGATGTCGTCAACTCCGCGCGGGTCCTCGGGCAGACCCAGCAGGAACTGGATCACCGAAATGAAGTCGTCCTCGTCCAGCAGTCGCTCATCCAGCGACTTGTCCGCCCCCAGCTTGTGGTTGAACTTGAGCCGGCCGACCCGCGAAAAGTCGTATCGCTGCGGGTTGGAGAACATGTTCTTGAACAGATTGCGCGAGCTGTCCGGTGTCGGGGGGTCCCCGGGGCGCATCTTCCGGTAGATCTCGATGAGCGCCTCTTTCTTGGAGGCAACCGTGTCCTTTCGCAGGGTCGTGCTGAGAATCTTGGCCGCCGCACGCTGCTCTGGGAAGAACACGTCGAAGCTCTCGGCACCGGTTTCCACGATGCGATCGAGAACCGCCGGAGTTATTTCCTCGTTGCAGCGCACCAGAATCTCGCCGCTCTCAGGGTCGGCGATGTCATGCATGGTGTGGGCGCCTTCAAGGTCAGCGACCTCGACCGGAACCGACTCCTGGCCACTCTCGTTCAGCTTCTTGAGCGAACCGCGGGTCAAGCGCTTCCCTGCGCCAACGATCTGCTTGCCCTTGAACTTGCCCTTCTCGCCAGCCACACGCTTGGAGAACTGCAGTCCCAGAAGCCCATCGGCCACGCCAACGCGAACGCTGCCGTCTTTGCTCGGCAAGACCGTGACAGCCGGCAGGAAGCGGCGAAGAATGTCCTCTTCCGACTCCAGACCCATCGCCTTGAGGAAGATGGTCGCAGGGAACTTCCGGCGACGATCGATCCGAATCTGGACCATGTCGCGCGCGTCCACCTCGAACTCTACCCACGAACCGCGGTAAGGAATCACCTGCCCGGTAAAGAGGGTCTTGGCCTTGCCGGTGTGGAAGAACACCCCTGGCGAGCGATGCAACTGCGAAACGATGACCCGCTCGGTGCCATTAATGATGAAGGTCCCGCCCTTCGTCATCAGCGGAATATCACCGAGGTAGACCTCCTGCTCCTTGATGTCGCGGATGGTCTTGGTGCCCGTGTCGGCATCCTTGTCCCAGACAACGAGGCGGAAGGTAACCCGCAGAGGCACCGCGTAGGTCATTCCCCGCGTCTGGCACTCTTCCTCGTTGAAGGTCGGAATCGCGCGTCCAGCCTTCTCGCCGATCGTGTAGCTGACGAACTGCAGCTGCGCCGTCTCACGAAAGTCGCTGATCGGAAAGATCGTGTTGAACACCTCCTGCAAACCGACGTTCTCCCGCGCGTGCGGGAGACCTTCGGCCTGAAGGAACCGGTCGTACGACTTCTTCTGGACCTCGATGAGGTTCGGCAACGGTATCGCCGTCGGGATCTTGGCGAAAGAGTGCCGCTCTCGGAGCGGTCGAACGGAAGGGTTAGACATGTGGCGCCAGTCCTTCGGGATCTACCAGATCCCGGCAGTTACTAGTTTCGGCGAGGCGCACGACTGCCCGGTGCGCCTGTACAGCGCATCCGGGCACGACGCGTCGAGACGTTCCGCCAGCGCGAAACGTCGTCTGAGCGAGGTACGACAAGCCCTCTACTTGAGCTCCACCTGAGCGCCCGCCTCTTCAAACTTGGCCTTGAGCTCTTCGGCCTCTTCCTTGGCAAGACCTTCCTTGACGGCGTTGGGCAGGTTGTCCACCAACTCCTTGGCTTCCTTCAGGCCCAAGCTCGTGACCTCGCGGACCATCTTGATCACGTTGATCTTCTTGTCGCCGAACGTGGTCAGCACCACGTCGAACGCGTCCTGAGCCTCCTCTTCGGCAACTGCGCCACCGCCGGCTGCGACCGGAGCCGCCATCGCCGCGGCACTGACGCCGAACTTCTCCTCAAGATCCTTCACCAGGCCGGCCAGATCGAGGACCGACATGTTTTCAATCTGCTCGATCAGCTGTTCGCTGTTCAACTGCTTAGCCACGACACACCTCCACTCGGAAAAAACGCGCTCGGGACGCGATTGCTATTCGGATTCTTTCTGCTGCTGGACGGCGCCCAGCACGACTACGAAATTACGGATGACACCATTGAGCACCGTGGCGAGACCCGTGATCGGGTACTGCATCAGGTACAAAACCTTGGCGATCAGCTCGTCCCGCGACGGCAAATCGGCCAGGACGGCAAACTCCTCGGGAGTGATTACCCGACCATCAACCACGCCGGCCTTGACCGGCGCGATCTCATGCTCTTCGGCGAAATCCCGCAGGACCTTCGCCACGCCCACCACATCGTCACCCAGCGGATACGCGATCGCGGTCTGACCAACGAAATTCGAATCCAAGACCTCGAGCGCCCCCTCCGTGAAGGCGCGCTTGGCGAGGCGGTTCTTGACGATCCGCAGGCGCCCCTCTTTCTCGCGCAACTTGATGCGCAGGTCCGTGGAACGCGCCACGTCGAGACCCTTGAAGTCGACCAGGAAAGCATTCTCCGCCTGACCGACCGTGTCACTAAGGGTCGTTACTTCTTCTTGCTTCTCGCCCTGGTTCATCTCACACCTGTGCGATTTCAACGGCGCCAGGATCGACCCGAACGCTTGGACCCATCGTCGACGTCAGAAAGACGCCGCCGACATACTTCCCCTTGGCTGCGGCCGGCTTGGCACGCATCAAGGCCGCGAAAAGGGCGCGGAGGTTATCCCCCAACTGCGCCTCATCGAACGAGACCCTGCCCACCGCCGCATGAACGACGCCGTTCTTGTCGACGCGAAAATCCAACTTGCCGGCCTTGATGTCATCCACGGCCTTGCCGACATCGAACGTCACCGTGCCCGTCTTCGGGTTCGGCATCAATCCGCGCGGGCCGAGCACGCGACCAAGCTTGCCGACTTCACGCATCATGTCGGGAGTTGAGATCACAGCATCAAAGTCGAGCCAGCCACCGGCCACCTTTTCGACGAGGTCCTTACCACCGACATGATCGGCGCCGGCAGCCTCCGCCTCCTTGGCCTTCTCGCCCTGCGCGATCACCAGAATCCGGGACGTCTTCCCGGTACCGTGCGGCAGGACGACGCTCGCGCGCACCATCTGGTCGGCATGACGGGGATCGACCCCGAGGTTGACCGCCACCTCGACGCTTTCGTCGAACTTGACGAACGAGGCGCCCTTGATGGCGGATATCGCCTCGTCGAGACTGTACTCACGGCTCTCGACGCTAGCCTTGGCCGCGTTGAATTTCTTACCATGCTTTGGCATCTGTCTTACCCCTCAACCTCTAGGCCATCGACCTTGATGCCCATGGACCGCGCCGTGCCCGCAATGATCTTGACGCCCTGATCCACGTCATAGGCATTGAGATCCTGCATCTTGAGCTTGGCAATCTCAGCCACCTGATCGCGCGTGACCGTCGCCACAATGTCCTTGTTAGGCTCCGCGGAGCCGGACGCGATGTTCGCAGCCTTCTTCAGAAGCACCGCGGCTGGCGGAGTCTTGGTGATGAATGAATAGGTGCGGTCCGCATAGACCGTGATAACGACGGGGATCACCATGCCCGGCTGGTCCTGCGTGGCCGAGTTAAAGGCGGTGCAGAAATCCATGATATTGACGCCGTGCTGACCCAGAGCAGGCCCGACGGGCGGCGCTGGCGACGCCTTCCCCGCAGGAATCTGCAGCTTGATCATGCCGATGACAGGTTTGCTTTGTTTGGCCATTTTCTAGTTCACCCGAATCAGTACTCAGGCCTTCTCGACCTGGAAAAAATCAAGCTCGACGGGCGTGGCGCGCCCGAAAATCGAGACCATGACCTTGAGGGTGCTGCGACGGTTATCCACCTCTTCCACCTTGCCGGCGAAGTTAGCGAAGGGACCGTCCATGATGCGCACGCTCTCCCCAACCGCGAAGCGGAACTTCGGCTTCGGCGCTTCGACCGATTCCTCCATCCGATTGAGGATGCCGTCGATCTCGACCTGAGATAGCGGCAGAGGATCTCTCCCCTCACCCACGAAACCGGTCACGCGCGGCGTGTTCTTGACGAGGTGCCACAACTCCTCGCTCATCCGCATGTTCACCAACAAGTAACCCGGGAAGAACTTCTTCGAGGTAACGACCTTCTTGCCGCCCTTCATCTCGACAACGTCTTCCGTGGGAATCAGAACGCCACGAACCTCTGTCTCGAGGTCGAGCGTACGAACACGCTCCTCGAGGCTCTGCTTGACCTTGCGCTCGTAGCCAGAATAGGTGTGCACGACGTACCAGTTCATGCCGTCGTCTTCGACTTCAACTCCGTCGTCGCCCGACGACGCAGACGCATCGTCTACCGGGACAGCATCTTCAGCCACAGCTGGCGCCGGCTCCACCGCCACCTCGGCAGCAGACTCCGTCTCCAGGCCCAGCGCCCGGGCCGCTGCTTCCAGATCCTTGCGTTCGGCTTGCTCGGTCAAAATGGCCTCATTCGACGCTCACGGCGATGGCGCTAGCCAATTGCCGCATACAACCAGGTCAACACACGACCCATGACGATATCCACGAACCACAGGTAGACACCAAAGACCACGCACGTGATCAGCACGACGATCGTGGTGCCACGAACTTCCTTGCGCTTAGGCCACGTGACCTTGTTGATTTCGCCCCTGACTTCGCGCAGGAACGTCTTCCAGCGATTCAGCATTACGTCTTCCTCAAATCCGGCAAGCCGCCGCAGCAGCACCCGAAAAAACTCTCTCTCCGCCCAGTCGGGCCAGGCCGCTCAAGAGTGGCAGGGCAGCGGGGATTCGAACCCCGAACCTACGGATTTGGAATCCGTCGCTCTGCCAGTTAGAGCTACTGCCCTCCCGCGAACCTCGCCGCCATTCGCGCCGGGCGCTACTCGAATATTTCCGTAATCGTCCCGGCACCGACGGTACGTCCACCCTCACGGATAGCGAACCGCAGACCCTTGTCCATAGCGATCGGGGTAATCAACTCGGCTGAAATCGTCAC
>JAJCXS010000004.1 GCA_029263335.1 Acidobacteriota bacterium
CGCCATCAAGATCAATGGCCCAGATCTGGCGCTTCACGCCGGTCGCCAGGCTCAACGGATTGGGCAGCTCCCCGGCGCGGTTGGGTGCGCCCCCGCGCACATAGATCACCGTACGACCGCCCGCGGCAAACTGCACCGAGCCGATCTCCTGACCATCATCGTCCAGATAAGCGGTCAGACGCCGCGCCACGTAGTCCGGCGCTTCGGACACCCAGATGTTGCGAGCGCCGCGCTCGTCCAGAATCCAGGCGATCTCGCCACCATCGGCCGACGAGACCAGTGCGCTCGGCATCGAATATGCCAGGGCGGCCTCAACGGTCAGAGGCTCCTGGGCTGCAATGCTGACGGGTAGCGCGGCCAGGACAAGAAGCACGAGCGTGAGTCGACGATGTGGCAAGGCAGTGATCTCCAGGACGTGGTTGATAGCGGGCAGGCTAGTGCGGCACGACCATGGCGCGCAACTCGACTCAGCTAGAGGACGTACCTCGCGAGCATTCGCTGAATCCCGATGATGTCCGTGCCCTTTCGGCACTCGTACTCGAGCGGGCGGGACTCCCCCGCGACCCATACTCTCAGCTCAGCGTCGCGATCGAACGTACCCGAGGTCTCGACCGAGAACTGCCGGATGGAGCGGTACGGAATCGAGTGGTACTCGACTCGCTTACCGGCCAAACTCTCGTGATCGATGAAGACCAGCCGTTTGCTGGAGAACACGAACAGGTCGTGGCCTACTTTGAACGCGGCTTCGATATCCTCGCCATCGACAAGGAGTGCTTCGAGTTCCTCTTCGAGCGCGCCGAGATCGACCTTCGCGCTGCCCAACAGGTCGCCCAGAAGCCCCATACTGTTGCTCCTCTGCGTGAAACCTCACCCAGTGCGAGGAATCCCGATTTGCGTCTTCACGAGATGGAGCACAGTCTAGCTCGGCAACCACGAAACTGCGCCGGCAGGCGACGGCACCGCAGCCGCCAAAGAGGAGATTCTTGATGAGTTCTGGCAGGCCCTCCCGACTCGGTGCGGTCACCGGTGTGATCAGCGCGATGTCGCTGCTGGTGATCGTGGTCTCTTCGACACCAGCGGGCGCAGCCGGCACGACCGTGCTCGACTACTCTGCCCCAGCAGGAGCCAACTACGAGGTCGCGGAGTTCCGGCTCTGGTATCCGGACGACGTGGACGTGCTGCGCGGTGTCGCGATGCTCATACCCGGCTCCAACGGCGACGGCCGACCGATGACCGAGGAAACCGTGTGGCGTGAGTTCGCCAGGCGGCACCAGTTTGCGCTGTTGGGCCTGCACATCACCGACAAGCCTCACGATCAGATGTTCCTCGAGGCTTACGTCGATGTGAGCCGGGGCAGCGGGCAAGCCGTGCTCGGCGCGCTCGTGGCATTCGCCGGTCAGTCTGGCCACGCGGAGCTTGCCGAAGCGCCGTGGGTGTCGTGGGGCATGTCGGCCGGGGGCCAGTTCAGCTACGAGATGGCCGTGTGGCAACCCGAGCGCACCGTCGCTTTCATTCTCAACAAGGGCGGCGTCTATTACTCTGCCCTCGCGCCGCAGGCCGCCCAACAGGTACCAGGCCTGTTCTTCGTGGGCGAGACCGACATGGCCTTCCGCAACGACATCATCCGCGGCATCTTCTCAATGAACCGGCGCGCCGGCGCGCTCTGGGGGCTGCTCGAGGAGCCCGGCGTTGGCCACGAGGTCGCCCGTTCCCGCGATCTCGCCATCACCTTCTTCGATGAGGTGATCCCACTGCGCCTGCCCGGCACTGGAGCGGCTAACGGCGCGACCGACCTGCGTCCACTCAACCCCGATTCCGGCTACTACGGCTCGTTAACGACCTGGACGTACGAGTCGGCGGCCGAGGCCGACCGCCCACGCGTCCCCATGGCATGGCTACCCACCGAGCGGGTGGCCCGTGCCTGGCGGAGCATTCGCCGCGGGGAAACGATCGAGTGACAAACCACCGTTCGGATTGACGTTGGGCGCCACCGTGACCCGCTATCTGTCGAGCCTTGTCCCGCGACCAGAGCACCGGCGTGACCTGATCGTCAGCGTCGCGGCGCTCTCTTTCTCGCGCGGGTGCCTAGAGCATGCCCTGAAGCGTCGTTATCGCACCGGCCAGGTCGTTGATGAAGTACTGGACGTCGGCGACCGAGCTGGCGGTTTCCATTCGCCGGGCCAGGGCCATCAGCTCTCCACCAATACCCTCCAGACTCGAAACTCTGCTGTAACTCAGGCTCTGGCCTGCGTTGTAGGTGCTCATCCTGACGCAGGAGGGGCAGGTTCCCTTCTGAGCGTTGATATGCGCCGCGCCGAGCAGGAAGCCGGCGTCCATGATCGCCGAGGCGGCGCGAGTCATCGGGGTAGCGGCGCTATTCGATGCATAGCCCACTTTCTGTTTTTGTTGATCCCACCGGTAGGAAGCATTCTGCCGGTCGACGCCAGGGCTGCCCCAGCCGGGACTTGGCGAGATGCCGGCGTTGAAGTGCGCCGCTGAGTTGGCCGCATAGGTCGGGCGCTGCGCGGGGAACAAGCCCGTGTCGATCGCCGCGATGAGCCAGCCCAGGTTGACACCGCTGTTGAACAGCTGCGCCACGCTGGCGATCGAGTCTTGCGAGACAGCCGAGGCCGGATAGCTCGAAAGGCCGATCGTCATCACCAACACCAACAGAATCCTCATCCCGGCTTTCATCGTCACGCCTCCCTTGCCCGCGGTCGTGTCAGCCCCATGAACTCGGCCGGAACAGACCGTTCACAGCATCGAGGCAAAGGACCGACCTGGTCCGGATGGCCAGGCCGACAAACTAGACCAGAGAGTAGGATTTGTCCACAGAACGCCCGCTACGTGAGGTTCAGGTCGGCCGACGTGTTCGTCGCTGGCGTCGCCTCCAGGTAGCCCGTCAGAGGGGGCGACCTTTCCAACTCCACCACTTCAGGAGCTCCGGATCGTGAGCATCATGACTGACGAAGTACACGGCGCACCGAAACACGTACAACACGCACGGGTCCATCCGCTCCCCACGAACCTCGCAAAGGTCCGAGTACATGCGCTCCGGGTCCTCACCGCGCAGCTCCGACGCGTGTGAAAAGCCAATGTCAACCAGGCAACTGGCCAGGCTCGGCCCGATACCTGGAATCGTCTGAAGCGACTCGTTCGTTGTCACCAACCC
>JAJCXS010000005.1 GCA_029263335.1 Acidobacteriota bacterium
GTTGGCTACCGCTTCGGGATCGGCGCCGAACTGCTCGACGCGCTGGTCGATACTCGTGACCCAGCCATCCACCATCGGCGCCGGCATGTACCGGGTTTCGGGTCGAAGCTGCAGCCACTCGGCGCCGCTACGCGACCCGAATAGCCCTTCCCAAAGCGCCATCGTGGGAACGACGCCGGCACCAGCCGCGACGGTCGCAGCAACAACCTCGTCAATGCGCGAGTCGTCCATCTGCCCGGCAAGCCGACCGAGATCGAACAGTCCCAGTTCGGCAACTTGATCTTGATCCTCGACCATCGCCTCCAGGTAGTTGTCGAGATGGTCGATCGTCTGCTGCCCCTGCTCGAGCGCTCCGTACAGGCCCACGTAATTGGTCACGTGTCCCGAGAAGGGCAGCCCCACCTCCCCGGCGGTTGTCGCGATCGTCGCGTAAACCTCCGCGCTCAGCTCTTCGTGCACCTTGAGGTGATCGAAGCCGGTGGCCGCAGCCGCGCGCACAAGTGCCTCCGCCTGGACAGAGTCCGTAACCGCACGCCCGTGCAACATCGGCGCACTCACCCACAGACGTGGCCCAACGATCTCGCCGGCGGCGATGGCATCGCGAAGCGCCAGGTGCTGCTCCGCACCCTGCATGCCGCGCACCATGAGAACGCCGTTGGCGACGTACATGAACATGATGTCGCGAGTGAATTGCGACTCTGCGTCCTGCGGATAGTGCCCATGCATTTCGGCGACCCCGGGCATCAGGTACTTGCCCGCGCCGTCGATGATCGCGGTGTCACCAACAACCTGCAGCTCCGCGCTCGGCCCCATCGCCGAGATTCGCCCGTCCGTGATCACGACCGTCTGGTCGACCAACGACTCTTCGCCGGTCATCGGCAGCACCGTGACGTTGACGAACGCCGAGTCACCAGACTCCTCCCAGGCCGGTGTCGATGCGCACGCGCTCAGGCCGACAAGCATCGCTAGAATCGCGAGGCGGCCGATGTCGCACCTACGTCTGAAGGTCGTAATCATGAGCCAACTCCCGACCCGAGACGTCGGGCCATGTCACGCCGTACTGCAGGCGACTGGCCCCGGTACGGCTGATGGTGAACACCTACACGGCAGGTTCGCGCCGGCAATGCCCAGGATTGCTGTTGGGGATCCTCGCGACTAGTGCGCGCCGTCGTCGCCGGGCTGAACTTCGCCGTCTTCCGCCGGAGCGTCGGCCGCCTCGGCCGGCGGCTGCGCCGGCATCACCGCGGCAACCTGCTCCGCCATCCAGACGTCGAACTCGTCCGCCTCCATGACGGTATAGAACCCACGCATGCGGTAGTGGCCGAGGCCGCACAGCTGTGCGCACGCGATCTCCCAGCAAGTCTTGTCCGCATTGCAGGCCGGGAAGCGAGCTTCCGTAGGCGTGGCCATGATCGGCTTGAAATGCAGCGGAATCAGCAAGCCCGGAATAGCGTCCTGTTTCACGCGCATCTGCGGCAACGCGAAGCTGTGGATCACGTCCTTTGACGAGAGCAGCACGGTCACGTCTGCCCCCAAGGGCATGTTCAACTGGTTGATCGCGGTCACGTCATCGACGGCATACGGATCGCTACGATCGAGCCCCATGGGATTCGTCGGCGAGATCAGGTCCAGCTCGGTAGCGCCGAACACCCCGTCGGGACCCGGGTAATGCACGTTCCAGGCGAACTGTTCCGCCACGACGCGCACTTCGAAAGTGTTGTCCGGATCAATAACCGGATCTACCCAGACAGCCCAGGCCGGAATGGCGAAGAAGACAAGGATCACGACCTCGACGACAGCCACGCCAATCTCGACGTACTGGGATACGTGACTCTTGGCCCCGACGTAGCTCGCACGCGGATTGGCGGCGGCGCGGAACCGAAACAGCACGTAGAGGAAGTACAGACCCCAACCGACGAAGAGCACGAGCATCAGCCAGTGAACCAATGCGTTCATCTGGTCGATCATCGGACCGTGTTGCGAGGCGTTAACCGGTAGCCAGTTCTGCAGGAAACCCAGCATCTATCCGCGGCCTCTCTTGGTAGCGTCGGGGGAGTTGTGTTCTAGGGCATCGGTGTCCGGAAGCTTCTTGGCGCGACGCACCATGCCAACGAACATGACCGCGAAACCAATCTGCACGGTGAAGACAACGCCGAGCATCGCCAGGATGCCGTTGTTGACGCCGCGGGCGGCAGGACCACCGATGTCACCGAAGCAGACCGGGCATGCCTCGGCGACCTGCGGCAAGAACAGCGCGGTGGCCGCAACGACGAGAAGGAAACTACGCTGACGCATCAGATTCCCAGCTCCTTCACCTTGCGCAGGAAGCGCAGGCAGTACACGACAAGGGCGATGCCGCTGGCATAGAACAGAATCGCGATCGACAGGCCCGACACGCTGCTATCGAGGCGGTACTGCTGCACGCCCCATGCGCCGACCAGGAACGACAGCACGATCGCCGCGCAGATGAAGACCACGTGGAACTGCTTGAGACCCATCTCAGTGATGCTCCCCGTCGACTTCGTGCGCCACCTCGGTGGAGGCGCCGTTGTGATCGGAAAAAGCGCCAACTGGCAGGATCATCAGCACCACGAAGAAGAACATCGTGAGGCCGAGGATCGCATAGATGGTCTTGCGTTCATCAAGAAGGTGCATGAAGTAGGCCGCCACCAACGTGCCTTTCACGGAGGCGACGATCATGGCCAGTGTGACCGCCAGGCCGATGCTCAGATCGAGATAGCTCACCGCAACGGTGATGACGGTGAGCACCGCAAGGGCCGCGAACACCATGATGTACTTGCGTGTTTCCGCCTGAATCGCTTCGGGGCTGTCGTGTGCACTCATCGGTCCCCCTACAGCAGGTAAAGGCTCGGAAACAAGAAGATCCAGACCAGATCGACGAAGTGCCAGTACAGGCCGAACACCTCGATACGGTTGGTGAACTGCTCGGGATTGCTATCCCACATCTTGGCGCCGGGGCCGAGAAGGTAGGCGAGTACCACCATTCCGCCAAGGATATGCAAGCCGTGCAGGCCGGTCATGGTGAAGTAGACCGCCATGTAGTTGTCGGTCCAAGGGAACAGACCGGCCGAAAACTCGGCGCTGTACTCAATGCCCTTCACCACCATGAAGCCGCCGGCCAGCAGCATGGTGAGAATCCCGTACTTGCGGAACTGGGCGAAGTTCTTCAGCCGCAGCCCGGCCCACGCCAGCACGACGGTTACCGACGAACTGATGAGGATCATCGTGTTCAAGGTCGCCAGCGGCACATCCATCGGATGCTGCACCCAGTTCGGGTTGCCGGTACGCAGCAGAATGTACGTGGAGAAGAGCGCGCCGAACAGCATCACCTCGGAGGCTAGGAACAGCCAGATGCCCAGCTTGGCGTTGTACAGGCCAGTGTCCGGCCGGGGCTCGACGGTGTATGGGATCTCCATCGATCAGGCCTCCTGCGGCGCCACGTGTTGCGGAATGAAGCCGTCTTCCGCCTCGGGGGGACTGTATTCGTAGGGTCCGCGGTACACCGTGGGAACCTCGGGGAAGTTGCCGTGCCCCATCGGCGGCGAGGTCGTCGCTGCCATGTCGAGCGTGGTGGCATCCCAGGGGTTATCGCCCGCTTTCTCGCCGCGGAAGATGCTGTTCACGAAGTTCACGATGAAGAACAGCTGCGCGGCCAGTAGACCGAATGCCGCGTAGGACATGAACGCGTTCCAGTGGAGCACCGGAGCGGCGTGCGAGTACAGCATGCCGCCGTCATAGAGTCGCCGCGAGACGCCCGCGAGCCCCTGCAGGAACATCGGAAAGAAGATGCCGTTGATGAAGATCAGCGAGAAAGCGAAGTGCATCTTGCCCAGCGTCTCGTTCATCCGACGGCCGGTGATCTTGGGGAACCAGTAGTAGATGCCGGCGAAGATGCCGAAGATCGTCCCGGGCGCGACCACGTAGTGGAAGTGGCCGATCACGTAGTAGGTGTCGTGCAGATGGATGTCCGTGGGCGCGAGACCCAGCGGCAAGCCGGTCAGCCCGCCGATGCCAAACATCGGCAAAAACGCCAGCGCGAACAGCATCGGCGTGTTGAAGCGGATTGAACCGCCCCACAGCGAGATCAGCAGGGCCGTCAGGATGACCACCGATGGAATCGAAATGATCATCGTCGTGGTCTGGAAGAAGGCGCTAATCACGGTGCCCATGCCGGTCATGAACATGTGGTGCGCCCACACGATGAACGACATGAAGCCAAGGAAGATGCCCGAGTACACCAACGCCTTGTAGCCCCAGAGCGGCTTGCGGGTGTTGTTGGCAATGACCTCGGCGATGATCCCGAAGGCTGGCAAGACCAGAACGTAGACCTCGGGGTGCGCGAGAAACCAGAAGAGATGCTGCCACAGCAACACCGAACCGCCGCCCGCGTACTCGAGTACCTCGCCCGATACGTACAGTCCGCTCGGCATGAAGAAACTGGTGCCGGCAACACGATCCATCAGCTGCAGAATGCCGGCAGCTTCCAGCGGCGGAAAGGCCAGCACGAGCAGGAACGATGTCACCAACTGCGACCACACGAAGTAGGGAAGCCGCATCCAGGTCATGCCCGGCGCACGCAGCTGGAAAATCGTGACGATGATGTTCATCGAACCGAGCAACGACGAGGTGATCAAGAAGACCATCCCGATCAGCCACGCGGTCTGCCCCATCGTCGCGATCACCGACAGCGGCGCGTACGAAGTCCAGCCGGAGTTGGCGGCGCCGCCCGGAAGAAAGAAGCTGGCCAGCATGACGAGGCCGCCAACGAGATAGACCCAATAGCTCATCATGTTGAGCTTCGGGAAGGCCATGTCCGGCGCGCCGATCTGCAGCGGCACGACGTAGTTGCCGAAGGCGCCGACGATCATCGGAACGACCGCGAGGAACACCATGATGGTGCCGTGCATCGCGCCCAGCTGATTGTAGAACTCCGGCAGCATGATGCCGCCCGGAGCATTGGCCTGGCCCAGGAAGTCGCCGATCCACGGAATCGGCGCGCCCGGAGAGGCCAGCTGCCAGCGCATCAAGATCATCAGGCAGAAGCCGAACATCAGGAAGCAAAGCGACGTCAGGCCGTACTGAATCCCGATGACCTTGTGGTCCTGCGAGAAGATGTACTTCCGGATGAAACTCTCTTCGTGGTGTTCGCCGTGCCCGTGATCAGCGTGTCCGTGATCTTCCACGGACGTCTCCTCTGGGACGCTCATCTACGGTATTTACCTCGCCGCTACGGTCTACTTGGGAGTTCAGCCGCTGGAGTCTACGACGACGTGATCCACGCTGGCAAACGTTCCCAAACCGGACTGCACGGGCCTATTTGCCCCGTCGTAGCTGGGCGTTCCCCGATCTCGCGGCTGGTCAGCGTGACTCAGCTACCCTGGTAATCGAGCGCGCGGGCGCCGTCGAGGTCGTCGGGCTTGATCTTGCCGCCGCGCCCGTCGTCGTGGATGATCGCCGCCATCGTGGCGATGCTCTTCTTGTTGGTGTTGCACGGCCCGGAAGCTGAATCACCACAAGAGTGTCCCTGGCCATGGCCGTGACCGATCTCGTGGGCGCCGATCTCCGCGATGAACTTGTCGCGACTCTTCTTCTTGCGCCCCTTGAAATTGCATTCGATGCCGTTCTGGAATACGACATCGGTCTCGGTAATGTCCCAGTAGGCCTGCGCCGCGCGCGCCAGGCCACTGCCGGTGGGAGCGTGCGGCGGGCCCGTTGAACCGTGGAATCCGCCGATGGCCAGCACGCCCCCCGTGACACAACTGTAACTACCGGCGATTTCGCTGTTGGGATCGCCGAAGACCCACGCATGGACCCCGTCGGTCGACGCCAGGCCACCCGTCGCAGTCTTCTTCTTCTTCGCCTTGTACTTGCCGCCAATGACCTTCGTCCACGGCTTGAGTGCTTCCTTGAGCGCCTTCTTCCCCTTCTGGCTGATTCCCTTCAGCCCCTTGCCGCCCAGCGATATCGTCGTCTTGCCGTTCTGACCCGGCGAAAACTCGTGGCGGTGGAAATTATTCCCCGAACCATCGTCGAAGTTGGTGAAGGAGGCCAACGGGTGACGCTGCATGAAGCCTTCGTCGAGGTAGTAGTCACCCGCGCGCTCGCCGCCGGCAGCGCGATCCTCGATCCAGCTGCCGAAGCCCTCTAGGTCGCGGGCGCGATGGGCTGCCTCGAGCGAAGCGCGTCGATGCTGCCTGCGCGGATCCTCCAAGTCGAGCGAAGGTCTGTCCAGATAGCGGTATGCCACCTGCCGCCCCTCGATGGTGCGCAGGTGGAATAGTCCGAGCAGATAGTGCTCGAACCCGTAGGCGCCATCAGCGCGATCGACCATGAAGACAAGCGCTTCTTGGCCGACCAGCATCTCGGGCAAGCCGGGAACGATCATCGCCCTGCCGTCGGGCAGGATGCCACCGGGACGTCGCAACGTCAGCGGACCGGAGCGCGCTGCCCCCTTGTAGGTCTGCAACGACTCGACGTGATAGTCGGTGAAGATGCGGCCATCGATCTCGACGACCTCGCTCCCGAGTACCCGGACAACGGCTACGCGCGCCGCGCCATCCACCATGTCCTCGTCGGCCACCATCACGTAGGTCGCTGCCGAAGAATCGGTTGCGAGCGCCATGGCAAACGTAAGGCTAAGCAAGACCAGGACCGACCGGCCGATCGTTGATGAGCGTCGCATCGTGTTCTCCGTTTGGCGCGCGAACTCCCGCGCGCGATCCAAGCAGGGTCGAGGGCAGCGCTAAGCGTATCGCGCCAACCGGGGCAGCAGCCAGAGGTCGTCGACTTGTGCCGTCAGTGGCGGCCGTCAGTTCCACCCGCTGCGGCGGCGAGTGCCTCCGCGTACCAGGTAAGCTCGTCGAGGAAGCGGTCGGCGCGCCCCTCGAACGCGTCGTCGAGAGCCTCGCCGTTCTCGTTGAATACCTTGTCGATGTGGGGAACTGTCATCGCCGCGGGGATCACCACCGCGCCGAGACTCGTCAGCACCGGACGCAGGGCGGCCAGCGCGTTCGTTCCGCCGAAGGCGCCCACCGAGTGGGCGGCGATGGCGATCGGCTTGCGCCGCCATTCGCGACCGAGGGCGTCGATCATGTTCTTGAGCGCCGCCGGGAAGCCCTTGTTGTACTCCGGCGTGACGATGATCACGCCGTCCGCCCGCTCGATCGCAGCGCCGAAATGCACCAACGCCGGCGGCGGATCGTCGAGGTACGCGAGCCGCTCCTCGAGCACCGGCAGACTCATTTCGCGCGGATCGAAGAGTTCCGCGTCGACGCCGTCGCGCGCCGCCACCCGCCGCTGCAGGAAACGGGCAAGTCGTGGTGTGTTGCGGCCTTGGCGCAGGCTTCCGATAACGATTGGGATGTACATCGCTCAATTGTGGCTCAAGCCCAGCTTGCTGGCAACGATCTGTTCGAGTCGCGGCCGGGCCTCGCGATCCAAGACGTTGACAGCCGGCACGCCGGACAGACGTTCAGCGAGTCGGCAAGCGGCAGCCGTTGTCGTCGCCAAACCGGTCACCGCGTCGGCGCGCATGCCAAAGGCGCGTTCGATGCCCACGACCGAGTACGGATCGGCGGCGGCAAGAACCAGGCAGGCCACTCGGTCGCCCAATTCGTCAATTGCCGTGCCGCCGTTGTAGGGCTCCAACGGCGAGGCGCCCGCTTCGGCGATCACAGCTTGCGGATCGGCTTCACCGATCAAGCCGAGCAGGCCGCGCAACGCGATTCGATACTCGTCCTCCGGACAGATCGATGACGGCAGGCCACTATCGACGAAGTCGAAGATACGGTCGGCACCGGCGTCCCGCATCGTCAGGATGTCGCGGTAACGACCGGCGCCCGTGAGTTTCGCGCCAACCGTGCGAAGCCCGCGCGCCCGCATCTGCCGGATCAGTGCACGTGCGGTGGTCGTCTTGCCCGCTGACATGGAGGTACCGGCGATGAGCACCACCGGCGCTTCCAGCGAAGCACTTCCGCTACGCGCATAGTCGCCCATGCCGACTCTCACCTGATCCAGATGAACGTGCCCGCGGTAGCCCAACTCGACCAGTCTCGGCAGCAGGACCGAGGCTGATGTCAGCCTGCCGAACAGCCCCGCGCCTGTGAGCGCGTGCATGATGCCGTCCTCGCCAACATCCTCCCAGGAACCGACGGCCTCCAGCGTGGCACAGCGTCGACCCAGGGCACCGACGACGAGGTCGCCACGATAGACCTCCGCCATGCGCCCGTTCGTCAGCTCCACCGGGACAGTCGAGTGCTTGGTCACCTCGGCAACGACGTAGTCCCCGTTCGACCACCTGTCGCGTGCAACGGCTTCGACCTCGAACCCGCGCCCCTCCAGGTCCGAGATCCGTGTCAGCGAGGCGAACACGTACCTGCTATTCATCGTCGCCCCTGTCATTCCCGAGTGCGGGTTCGAGAAGTAGCGCCGCAAGCAACGCTGTGCGCTGCGGCATGTGGCGCAAATCGACGTGTTCGTGGGCCGAGTGAGCACCATCGCCTACCGGCCCCAGGCCATCGAGCGTCGGCGTGAACTGGCTCGTTATGTTGCCGTCGGAGCCACCCCCGGCGCGGCCGTGGTCGAGTGGAAATTCCATGGCCTCAGCGATACGGCTCGCTGCGGCCCACAGGCGGCGGCCACCGTGGGTGTACTCCATCGGGGCGCGCCCCTCGGTGCCCTCGATCTCCAAGCTCACACCCTCCCTCGTGGGTTGCAGCCCACGCACGGCCTCGTCGATCCGTCGACTGTCCTCGTGCGTCGGGACGCGCACATCGACGTACGCCGAACTCATCGGGGCCACCACGTTCGGGCGCATGCCGCCGTCGATCGTACCGACGTTCACCGTGACTCCGGCGGCCGGATCGTTCAGCGCGTGCAGTTGCTGAACGACATACGACAGTTCCAGGATCGCGCTGATCCCTTCCTCCGGGTTGAGACCGGCGTGGGCCGCCTTTCCATGCACGGTGACCTTGTACTGGGCGACCCCTTTTCGCGCGGTCTTGAGGCGGCCGTCCGGGGCGAGCGACGGTTCGAGAACGAAGGCGCGATCGGCAAGCGGCGCCAGACGGCACAGCGTGCTGTACGTATCGCGCGTGCCGATCTCTTCATCCGAGTTGATCAACATCACCGGCCGCACCGCCGGTTCACGGCCGAGTTCGCGGAGGATCTTGAGCGCCACGAGCATCTGCGTGACACCGCCCTTCATGTCGAACACTCCGGGCCCGCGCATGATGTGATCGTCGACCCGCACCGGCATGGTCTCGAGCGTTCCCACCGGCCAGACGGTGTCGCAATGCCCTACCAGCAGCTGCAGCGGTGTCCCAGCGCGTGCCGGCCAGCGAGCGATCAACGTGCCGCCGCTTCGGCGGCCCCTGAACCTCCGGCATGCCATTCCGGCTGCCCGGGCACCAGTTTCGATCATGTCCAGCGCAGCGCGCTGAGTGGCGGGGTTGTCGGACGGCGTCTCGACATTGGCGAGTTCCCGGAGAAACGCGGCCGCCGCGGGCTGTTCGCGTTCGGCGGCGGCGAGAAGCAGTTTTGCCTCGTCGTCGCCGCCTTCCGTTTCGGAACCAATCACGTCTGCCATCGCCTCCTCCTCGCTCCTTGCCTCCGCCATGCAAGACCTGCCGCGAGGCTCAGCAGATTTCTACCACGGGCCGCTAGTGCGCCATGTCCTTCGGAAACGGGAAGGAGTTGGTTGTCTCGATGCGGGCGTAGCGTCCGGGGGCGACGTATACGAGCAATGGCGCATCGGCGATCACGTCCTGGTCATCCACATCCTCGTGACGAATCGCTTCGCGACTCGCATGTGCCACCAAGATCTTTCCACAAATCAGACTGTTGGCCCCGAATCCATCAATGATTCGATCGACTTCGCACTCGAGAAAGAGATAGGCATCGCACACGAGTTCTCCGTCGACGCGTTGGGCGGGAAAAGTCGGCACGGCGGTAATGATCGGCTTGGCGATCGCGCCACCATCGGCAACATCACATCGCGGCGACGCGGTGAGGCTGGCAATGACCACCTGCGACGCCCGTGGGTAGCTCACGGTGAAGACACCCTCGCGCTGGCAGTTCTGGTAGGTGCCGTGGCGCGGCGTGCACACGAAACCAAAATGGCCCTCCCAGCTCATCGCGAAGGCCAGATGCTTTGGCGCGAGGTCGTACGCACCGTCCTCCTCGCGAGTTCCCACCAGAACCAACGGCGCCACCGTGAAGACCGATTCCCAGATAGCGACATCGGGCAACGACTGGACACCTTCGGGTAGTTGCCTGTCCATGGCGCGAGCTCCTTCACGTGCCAGCTCAAGACCCCTAAATCATACTCCGATATCCGAGATACTGCCCGGCGCCCGGCCCTCATCCGTGCCGTCTCCGTCGTTCAATGAAACGCCAATGGAGACTCTCGCGGGGGTCATCTAGCAGGCTCTTCCGGTCATAAATGGCTTTTGTTATGCTTTACTGATCGATAAGATCGCTAGCTAGGTAATTGACTTGGTTACAGTCTCTTTCTAAGAAACTCTCTCTAGGACCGGGGAACTGTGCTTCGTAAGACGCTGACAGCTCTGTTCATGATCGGGGTACTTGTCGCGGTGCCTTCCGTCGCGGAGGCGCAGAGCCTCCGAGGCAGCAAGGCGTCGCTGGATCGCCAGAACCAGCAAGCGCGTGCCCACGACTTCACTTTCCTGCGCGATGGTCGCCAGGTCCGAACTTTTACCGACTCCGGTCTCCTCGTCCGCCTTCCCGGCAACAGCAACTACCAGTTGAGTGCCGTGTCATATGCCTATGCGCGGCCGGAGGTGAAGTTGTTCGTCGAGCGTCTATCGTCGCAGTTCCGCGCCGCCTGCGGAGAGCAGCTCGTCGTCACCAGCCTCACCCGACCACGGTCCGGTCAGCCTCGCAACGCCTCGTCGCGATCGGTTCACCCCACAGGCATGGCGCTCGATATCCGCCGTCACAACACGCCGGCCTGTCGCAGTTGGCTGGAACGTGTGCTCTTGTCGCTCGAGGGAAGCCGTGTGCTCGAGGTGAGCCTCGAGCAGCGACCGCCCCACTACCACGTCGCGCTGTTCCCGGACCCCTACCGCAGGTACGTCGCCGCACTCGGAAACGCCCCTGCGACGGAATCCAAGGGAACCTACACGGTTGCCCGTAAGGACACGCTGTGGCGTATCGCGAAGAACCACGCCACCACGCCTGCCGCTATCCAGCGCGCCAATAATCTGCGCGGCACGACGATCTACCCTGGTCAGCGACTTCGCATCCCGGCTGCTCGATAGCCACCGTCACCGGCCGGCTACCGATGAGCCCGGCTCTGATCAGTGCCGCCCCGCCACCCGCTCGAACAGGTTGTCGTACTGCTCGCACACGACGCTCCAGTCGAATCTCCCGCGCAACCCATCGGCAGTAGCTAGGGACGCGGCACGCGTAGGGTCGGGGTCCGAAAGCGCTTCGGTCAACCTTGCCGTCAGGTCAGCGGGCGAGTCGTACAAGCAGGTGGCCGCGGAAGCCGCAGGCACCACCTCCGGGTAGCTCAGTCGACGCGGTAGCAGTGGCAACGCGCCGGCAACCGCCGCCTCGATCACGCCGATACCGAAGAACTCGTGATGCGCCGTAGAGACCACCACGCGGCTTCGCCCGAGCAGTTGCACGTACTCGGGGCGCGATAGGTACCCCTGATGGACGACGCGATCGCCAAGCGCCGCGATGCCCTCCCGAAACTCAGCCGGCACCCGATCGACGGGCTCCCCGCACAGCGCGACCTGGAATTCGACGCCACGCTCCGCCACGGACTGCAGCGCCGCGAACAATCCCTGCGGGTTCTTGTCGTACTCCCAGCGCTGATTCCACACCACCAGCGGGACCCTTAGTTGGCTATCCGGCGGCGCCAGTTCACTGGTCTCGATCCCCACCGGGATGACCTCGCAACGTTCCGCCAGCCCGACCAGAGCATCGCGCTCGCTGTCTGCGGGTAGCCGCTCGAGCAACACCGCCAACCCCTCGAAGAAAGCGTTCTGGTGAAACGCGGAGTTGAAGACCACGCGGTCGGCGACCGCCATCGAACGCGCGTTGACGAAGCCGAAAAAACGAGCTTGCTCCTGTCGTCGGCGCGCCCGGGGCGAAGTAGCGGCTTGTTCCCGTAGCGGGTAGGTGAGCTGGTTCTCGTGCATGTAGAGAACGATCGGCGCCGCACCCACATGTTGCCTGGCCAACCCGACGAAAGCGGCCAGGTCGAGCATGTCCGTCGCCAGCAGAAGGTCGGGGCTCTTTTGGCCACGCAGCTGCCGCGCCATGGTCAGTGCGGCCCCCTGCATTCGCCACCGCCAGTTCCGGTCGGCAAGGCCGACAACGCTAATCTCGGCCGCGCAATGGCGTACCAGACCCTCGGCCCAGGCGCGGTGGCTGCCGCCATGAAACGGTGACAGCAGGGTCACCCGCCGGCGGCGGGTTCCCGAACTCACTCGTCGGGCACGTGCGTCAGGCCACGCGAACCCTTGAGCTTGCGATCCGTGCTCAGCGTCGCCACGCACTGGCTATCGATGGCATAAATCGCGCGCCCCTTGGTCAACACATCGGCCCCGTCGAGCACCATGGCCTGGCCGCTGTCATCGACGGTCAGTCCGGTGGCAAACAGCAGCGGATCGGGCGGCACGCAAGGCCGCTGGAACTTCGTGCCGCGCACGCGCACGAGTTCGCCGAGGTTCATGATCCAATGCCATCCCCCGCTGTCGATGTCATAGGCCGTTGCTTGAATCCCCGTGCCGTCCCAGACCACGCTCACACGGTTGGCTTTCTTGCCATCGAGGCGGTAGAGAATGTCCCAGCGCACATCGAAGACGGGCGACACGAGGTCGCCGGCGCCGCCGTCAATGAAATGCACGACGCCCTTCTTGTCGCGCGCGAGGAGTTTCGGGTTGGAGAGTTTCCGCTTCGGAGCGACCCGTTCGATCTCGCCGCTTTCGAGGTCGTAACGCCAGAGGGCACCGTCGCGCGGCTGCTCAGCGTTCGTCTCCACTCCCTGGTCGGCGACGATCAGCCCACCGACGCCGTCGAAGACGACGTCATTGGCGAAATCGAACACTCCCGCTACCATGGTCGCGTCGCCATTCGTTGGCGAGTACAGGAGGACCTGCGAAACCGCCGCGATCGCGATCAACCCCGTGGTGGCGTCGTACTCGACGCCACGAGGGATGAAGTCCAATCCCTTGAGTTTGGCGCCGACGATCGCGCCGCTATCGGGCTTCAACTGCATCACGCGATCTCGTACCTCGGTCGCCGAGAGCAAGTCATCCGGGTCGAGCTGCAAACGCTTGAGCTGCGCGCGAGCGGCGATTGGCGCGAGCGACATGGCGCGCTCGCTCGCTACGCGAGCATCGAGATCGAGCAATGCCGCCCGAGCGAGAGCAGTGTCGATGCTCCCTTGGTGATGAGACGTAGCGGCAACGGGCACGGCCAGAAGCGCCAGTACGACGGCGACGGCAGGCCTCGGTCCGACTTTGGCGATGAGCATGAGTTCGTTGGCGGGTGCCCGGCACGGGCCTCGAAGGGGACGGAACAGGGGGCGAGTATAGTCGTCGGGCGCGCGATTGACCGGCCATCGACCCGGGCTTACGATGTCCCCCCTAGATGGTGGCTGTAGTTCAATTGGCAGAGCGCCTGCCTGTGGCGCAGGATGTTGCGGGTTCAAGTCCCGTCAGCCACCCCTTCTACGCGTCCGTAGCTCAGCCAGGATAGAGCGTCAGCCTCCGGAGCTGAAAGTCGCAGGTTCGAATCCTGCCGGGCGCACTTTTGTGCGTGAGGCGGTGATCTTCAATCCTGCCGGGCGCACTTTTGTGCGTACGGGGATGATCTTTCATCCTACCGGGCGCATCGAGACTCGCTGGTTTTGATAACCTCGGGGGTCTCCGTAAGGGCCGCTAGCTCAACTGGAAGAGCAACAGACTCTTAATCTGTAGGTTCTAGGTTCGATCCCTAGGCGGCTCACCTTTCTCGCGCGTGGCCGGCTCCAAGCAGGGGCCGGCCGCGCTGCGAGCTTTCTTGGACGCGGCGCGAAAGTGGCGGAATTGGCAGACGCGCTGGCCTTAGGAGCCAGTGGGCTTAGCCCGTGGGGGTTCGAGTCCCCCCTTTCGCACCTTCTTGATCCAATAGTCGTCCGACCGCGTCCTCCAGCAGCATCCGGAAGCCAAAGATGAGCGAACCGACCACCAACGAAGTTGAGCACTCCCAGGACGGCGTACGCCACACGCTGCGCATCGTCGTACCGGCGGCACAAATGGCCGAACGCGTCGATGCCGCGACGCAGGCCTATCGGACGCGGGCCAAGATGCCTGGCTTCCGTCCTGGCAAGGCGCCGTTGTCGATGGTCCGCCAGCAGTTTGGCAAAGACATCCGACAGCACGTCCTGGACAACATGCTGCCAGAGGTCCTGTCGGGCGAACTAGAGGCGCGCGAGCTACGTCCTCTCGACTCGCCGGAACTCGCGGATGTCCAGTTCGAGCCGGGATCTGATCTCGATTTCACCGTGCGTTTCGATACCCACCCCGACGTCGAGGTGAGCAACACTGACCTGAAGGCCACTCGACCCGTCGTAGAGGTCACCGACGAGATGATCGACGAGGCTCTCGGGGAGCTGCGCGACCGGGGCGGGCGTCTCGTTCCGGCCGGCGACAGCGCCGCCGCCGAGGACATGTTCGCGCGTTGCGAAATCACGCTGCTGCCGAAAGACGGCAAGGGAAAGAAACTCGCCGAGGATGACCGTTTCGTGCGCGTCGGCCACGAGACCACCGTGCCCGGCCTCAACGACGAACTGCCCGGCATGCGCGAGGGCGAAGACCGCGAGTTCGTCACGACGCTTGCAGACCAGTATCCCAACGCGATCCTGGCTGGTAAGGAAGTGCTCTGCCGCGTCGTCCTGGCTGAACTCAAGGTGCGACAGTTGCCGGAGGTCGATGACGCCTTCGCCAAGGACCTCGGTCAGGGGAACCTCGCCGAACTGCGTGACCGCGTTGCCGACGACATCCGCGCGCACATGGACAACAACGCGGATCGGGCCGTACAGGATCAGTTGCTCGAATCGTTGCGCCTGGCCAATCCCGTTGACGTGCCCGAATCGCTGATCGAACGCAGGCTTGATGAGATGAGCAAGCGCTTCGCCAATGACCTCGCCCAGCAGGGGATCGATCCGCGGCAGGCGCTCGACTGGGAAGCCTTCCGCAAGGAGCAGCGCGGCACCGCGGCGAACTCCATTGCGGAAGAGATGCTGCTCGACCGCCTCGCCCAGGATCACGAGATCGAGGTCGACGACGATACTGTCGAGGAAGAAATCCGCCGACAGGTAGAACAAAGCGAGGGTGGAAAAGAGCGGCCTGTAGCGTCCCTTGTTCAGCAGATGCGGAAGGAAGGGTCCTTCGATGGTTTGCGTATCACGCTGCGGCGACGTTTAGCTTTGGACCACCTCCGAGCCCATGCTACGATCGACTCCGAAAGCGGCGAAAAACCCAGTGTTTCCGGGTCCGCAGAGGACTAGGCGCCGGGCAGGTTGCGCCGCCGTTTTGTTGGAGACGACGCATAGGTGTCGGCGCCCCCGCCGGCCCTGCGTAGCAGGAGTTCGTGCATGACATTGGTTCCGATGGTCGTGGAGCAGACGGCTCGCGGCGAGCGCGCCTACGACATCTACTCGCGCCTCCTGAAGGACCACATCATCTTCATCGGCTCGCCGATTGATGATGTGATCGCAAATCTGGTGATCGCTCAACTTCTGTTCCTCGAAGCGGAAGATCCCGAGCGCGACATCTCCCTGTACATCAACAGCCCTGGTGGTTCAGTCACCGACGGTCTCGCGATACTCGACACCATGCAGTTCATCCGCCCCGATGTGTCGACGATCTGCCTGGGACAAGCGATGAGCATGGGAGCCGTGCTGCTGGCCGCCGGAACGCGCGGCAAGCGATTCGCTTTGCCCAACGCACGCATCATGATTCACCAACCCTCGGGTGGCTTCTCCGGTACCGCAGCGGATATTGAGATTCACGCGAGAGAGATCCTGCGCATGCGCGAGCAGCTCAACCGCATGCTCGCCGGCTGGACCGGGCAGCCGCTCGAGCGCATCGCTGCAGACTCGGACCGCGACTTCGTGCAGACAGCTGAAGAAGCCGTCGAATATGGTTTGTTAGACAAGGTCATAGCCTCCCGCTGATTGGATTCCGACATGAGCCGAAACAGCACCTCGAACAACTCGTCGCTGCGTTGCTCCTTCTGCTCGAAGAGCCAGAGCGAGGTCCGCAAGCTAATTGCCGGACCGAACGTGTATATCTGCGACGAATGCATCGAGATCTGCACGGACATCATCGCGGAGGAGCGCGACCTCGAAGAGCGAGGCGATCTCGAAGAGGTCCCGAAGCCGGCGGAGATCAAAGCCTTCCTCGATCAGTATGTCGTTGGCCAACATGACGCCAAGAAGAAACTGGCCGTGGCGGTGTACAACCACTACAAGCGCTGCGACGCGCTCGATCGGCCCGGCGACGAAGTCGAGATCTCCAAGAGCAACATTCTGCTCATCGGCCCGACCGGTACCGGCAAGACGCTGCTGGCGCAGACGCTCGCACGCTTCCTCCAGGTGCCGTTCACGATCGCCGACGCCACCACGCTCACCGAAGCCGGCTACGTGGGCGAGGATGTCGAGAACATCGTTCTCAAGCTCTTCCAGGCGTCCGGCTATGACAAGGAAAAGACCGAGCGCGGCATCATCTACATCGACGAGATCGACAAGATCGCGCGCAAGGATGAGAACCCATCGATCACCCGTGACGTCTCGGGTGAGGGAGTTCAGCAAGCGCTGCTGAAGATCCTCGAAGGTGTGCAGGCAAACGTTCCCCCGCAGGGTGGCCGCAAGCACCCCCACCAGGAGTTCTTCCAGATCGATACCACCAACGTGCTGTTCATCGTTGGCGGCGCCTTTGTCGGACTCGAGAACATCATCGAGCAGCGGCTCGGCAAGCAGGCACTCGGCTTCACAGCCGACGTGAAGAAAGAGCTGCCCGGCGAGGAAGAGATCATCGGCAACGCGCAGCCGGGGGACATGATCCGCTACGGCCTGATACCGGAATTTGTCGGACGTCTTCCGGTCGTCGGCCAGCTCTGCTCGCTGTCAGCCCAGGACCTGGTCACGATTCTCACCGAGCCCAAGAACGCTCTGGTGAAGCAGTATCAGAAGATGTTCGACCTCGAAGGCGTGAACCTCACTTTCACCGAAGACTCGCTCACGGCGATTGCCGAGGCGGCAATCGATCGTGGCATCGGCGCCCGCGGCCTGCGGGCGATCATGGAAGACTTCATGCTCGAGATCCAGTATCGCTTGCCCAGCGAGCCGGCCATCGAAGAGTGTGTGGTGACGCGCAAGGTCGTGGAACAGCGCGAAGATCCGTTGGCACTGATCAAGAAGGCCGTGTAGCAGGACTTCGTTACCATCCGGAGCCCGCTCAGATGCGGTGATTTGCGGCTCCGCGCAGCTTCCGTGTACCCTTTGGAGGTACCGGGCAGGGGATGTGCCACTCGTTCTTGGCGCCCCCCGGCGGGCCCGCCTAACCTCCCGCTTTTCTCACCCCGACCGCGCGCGTCTGATCCGCGCGAAGGTGCCGGCGATGGCAAGTACCAACTCAGGCGATTACCAGACCCTGCCGCTGCTACCGCTGCGCGACGTGGTGATTTTCCCGGGCATGATGATGCCCTTCGTGGTCGGCCGCGGGCGCTCCGTGGCCGCACTCGAACGCGCCATGGAAACCGGGAAGAAACTCTTTCTATCCGCGCAGCGTGACGCCGAGGTGGAGGATCCTGGCGCCGCCGATGTCTACGAACTCGGAACGATTTCTACGATCGTCCAGAGCCTCAAACGACCGGACGGCACAGTAAAGGTCCTGGTCGAAGGCGTGCGTCGGGCCCGGTTGATCGAACTCACCGACCCCTCGGATTTTCTCGAGGTCGTGGTCGCCCCGATTGACGACGCCGACGACGACGCTCTGGGCTCGAAAACGCGCCAACTGACGCGCCTCTTCGAGAAGTACGTGAAGCTGTCCTCCAACCTGCCCAACGAGGCGGTCCTGGCGGCAGTCAAGAAGGACCACGCGGGCCGTCTCGCCGACACCATCGCCGCTCACCTTCCGCTCGACGTGCCCACGAAGCAGGAAATCCTCGAGATCACCGACGTCGAGGAACGGCTCGACAGCCTGACCGAGTATCTCAGCAGCGAGATGGACAAGGTCAAGATGGATCGCGAGATCCAGGGGCGCGTCAAGAAGCAAATGGAGCAGGCGCAGCGCGAGTACTACCTCAACGAGAAGATCAAGGCGATCCAGAAGGAACTCGGCCGTGGCGACCGCGAATCGGAGATGGACGGGCTGCGACGAAGGGTCGACGAAGCTGGCCTGCCCGTAGAGGTGCGCGGCAAGGCCGAACAGGAACTCGAGCGCCTGGAGGCCATGCCGCCGATGTCGGCGGAGGCCACCGTTTCACGCAGCTACGTCGACTGGCTGGTCTCGGTGCCGTGGTTCCGCCGCAATCTCGAGAACCGCGACCTCGCCCAGGCTTCCGAGGTTCTGCACGACGATCATTACGGTCTCGACGACATCAAGGGCCGCATCCTCGAGTTCCTCGCGGTCAGACAATTGGTTGAGAATCCACGAGGTTCGATTCTGTGTTTCGTCGGCCCCCCGGGCACCGGCAAGTCCTCGTTGGCCAAGTCGATTGCCCGAGCTACTCAGCGTGAGTTCGTACGGCTGTCGCTGGGTGGCGTCCGTGACGAGGCCGAGATTCGGGGGCACCGCCGCACCTACATCGGTGCGTTTCCCGGCCAGGTCATGCAGCGCATGAAGGTAGCGGGAGTCATCAATCCGGTGTTTCTGTTCGACGAAATCGACAAGATGAGCACGGATTTCCGGGGCGATCCGGCGTCGGCCCTGATGGAGGTGCTCGACCCCGAACAGAACCACACGTTCACCGACCACTACCTGGACGTCGAGTACGACCTGTCCAAGGTGATGTTCATCTGCACCGCGAACGTGCTGCACACCATTCCCGGCCCGCTCCAGGACCGCATGGAGATCATCCATCTGTCCGGCTATACGCAGCAGGAAAAGATCCAGATCAGTCGCCGCCACCTCTTGCCCAAGCAGATCGTCATGCACGGTCTACAGCTCGGCCAGCTGGAGATCGAGGATGACGCCCTGGACGCATTGATCGAACAGTACACCCGCGAAGCCGGCGTGAGAAAACTCGAGCGAGAGCTCGCCAAGGTCTGCCGCAAGGGTGCTCATGATCTGGTCAAGCAGCACCATGTCGAGATCGCCGCCGCGGCCGCGGCGGCGACGGTGAGGGAGACCGCAGAGGCCACCGAAGCCCTTGCGAAGCTCGAAAGCGAGGGCATGTCGGACGACGAGGTCGCCGACGCGACGACGCCGCTGACCGCCGAAGAGGCAGCATCCGAGTCGGAGTCCGAATCCGACGTAGTCGCTGAGTCCGACGACACAATGGAACTGCCCGAGATCTTTGTCGCGGCGCGCGATCCGCTGGCCAGCACGCTGCCGCGACGCAGTGCTGCCGCCGAAGCCATTCCCGACGAGGCCAAGATCCTGGTCGATGTGAAGCTCCTGGAGGAGTATCTGGGCGTGCCGCGGTATCGGCGACGAGGAAAGGAAGAACAGGCAGCGGTTGGCTTGGCCGCCGGACTCGCTTGGACCGAACGCGGCGGTGAGAAGCTCGATATCGAGGCCACACTGATGCCAGGCAAGGGCAAACTGGCGCTCACCGGCCAGCTCGGCGACGTGATGCTCGAGTCCGGTCAAGCGGCAATGTCCTACATCCGTTCGCGCGCCGCCACGCTGGGCATTCCGAGAGACTTTCACGAGCGCATCGACGTACACGTCCACGTGCCGGAAGGGGCCATTCCCAAGGATGGCCCCTCGGCCGGCATCACCCTGGCCACGGCGATGACGTCGGCGCTCACGGGGATCGCCGTGCGCAACGAACTGGCCATGACCGGAGAGATCACGCTACGAGGCCAGGTCCTGGCGATCGGCGGCCTGAAGGAGAAGGTGCTCGCCGCGCATCGCCTCGGCATCAATACGATCCTGGTCCCCAAGGACAACGAGAAGGACCTCCGCGACGTCCCCGAAGAGATTCGCGAGAAGCTCGACATCCACCTCGTCACGACGATGGACCAGGTGCTCGAGCTCGCGCTCGTTTCACCACTCAGCCCGCTGCCCGCAGAGGAAGCTCTGCCGCCCACGGCATCGGACAAAGGCATGGAGCCGCCGCTGGCCCACTGACCTTCGGCCGGCGGCAAATCCTGTTTCGCGTCTACGTGCGTTCTCCCGCCACAGCGAGAGAACCCTTCAGAGGAGGGGTCTGCGGACCGCCTGCCGATTACCGTGAAGATCCAAGACATTACCGTCGGACACACGACGACCCGACCGGGAGATTTTCCCGACGAAGCGATTCCCGAGATCGCGTTCCTGGGCCGCTCCAACGTCGGCAAATCGAGCCTGATCAATTCACTCACGCAACGGCGCAAGCTCGCCCGGACGAGCAAGTCGCCGGGCCGTACACAGGCCATCCGCTGCTTCCGCATAGCAGGCGACGTGGCGACCTGTTTTTTCGTCGACCTGCCAGGCTACGGATACGCCAAAGTGTCGCGCCAGATCCGTGAACAACAGTGGGGTCGTTTGATCGCGACCTATCTGCAGGATTCCCCCAACCTGCTCGTCGGCATCCAGTTGCTCGATATCCGTCGCGACGGACCGACCAAGCTCGACTGGCAGATGATCGAGTGGTCGCGGGCCAGCGAGGTACCGACGATCTACGTGCTCACCAAGTCCGACAAGCTCAGCCGCAACCGGCGTGCCCAGGCCGTGCAGAAATTCGCACGAGCACTGGAGTTACCTGGCGGTGAGAAGCCCATCCCCTACTCGGCAGTAACCGGCGACGGCCGGGCCGAGCTTTGGGCCGCGCTCGATGACCTTCTGCAGCACGCCACCGAGACATCAGCTGCCTGACTCGCACGATCTCGCACAACACCATCTGACAACAACGTAGAGGAACTCGATGGACGACGCGCTGGCCGCCGCGGTCGATGGGCCAGAGACCGCGACCGCATCTCACGATGCCACCATGCTCAACTCTGCCAGCACCCGCGAGTTGCTGGGCATCGCCCGCGAGCTCGAGATCGAGAACCGCATGGACTGCAGCCGCGAGGGCTTGATTCGTCAGGTCCTGGCCGCGCTCGACCAGGACATTCCTGCTCGCGGCGTGGTCGAGGTCGTGCGCGACGGGTACGGCTTCCTGCGTGGCCCCGAGACCAGTTATCTGCCCAGCGACGACGATGTCTACGTCGCGCCGCCACTGGTGCGCGAGCACGATCTCAGGAGCGGCGACACCGTACACGGTTTGATCCGACCGCCGCGCAACAACGGCGAACGCTACTTTGCGCTGGAGCAGATCGAGAAAATAAATCACGCTGCCGCCGGCGCCCCGCGATCGGCATCGTTCTACGAACAGACGCCGTTGCACCCGGAGCAGCGCTTCGTGCTCGAGCACGAAGCGGGCGACGTCTCTACGCGCGTTCTCGACATGCTCTGCCCCCTGGGGAAGGGGCAACGGGCGCTCATCGTTTCGCCCCCACGCGCCGGCAAGACCGTCCTCCTGCAGAGCATCGCGCACGCGATCACCGCCAGCCATCCGGAGGCTGTGCTGCTCGTATTGCTGGTCGACGAGCGGCCCGAAGAGGTCACCGAAATGGCCAAGGCG
>JAJCXS010000006.1 GCA_029263335.1 Acidobacteriota bacterium
TGCGGTCACGAGCGGGAAAGTCAGCTTGCCGAGCGAGCTCGTGCGCGCGCCGTCAGCGATGGTCGCCGGGTTGCTCACCGAACAGAGCGTGCCGCTGTGGAAGGAACGGGTCGCGTCGTCCCCCGCCTCGGGCTCCACGCCAACGATCCGGCAACCGGGGCTCAGGCTCCTTGCCGCGACGGCGCAGCCGGACAGGAGCCCGCCCCCGCCACAGGGTACGACCAGTAGATCCAGCGGACCGGCGTCTTGCAGTAGTTCCCGCGCCACGGTCGCCTGCCCGGCAATCACGTCCGGGTGGTCGAACGGCGGCACCAGCTGCAGGCCACGCTCCGTGGCTAGCGTCGCGGCAAGCTCCTCGCGAACGGTGGTGGCGGGATCGTACGTCACGACCTCGGCGCCATAGCCACGGGTAGCTGCCAGTTTCACCGCCGGAGCGTCTTCGGGCATCACGATCGTGGCTGCCAATCCTGTCAGGCGGGCCGCGAGGGCAACGGCCTGGGCGTGGTTGCCGGACGAGTACGCGATAACACCCGTTGTCCGACCGCGCGCGGCCAACTGCGATAGCGCGTTGTAGGCGCCGCGAAACTTGAACGCGCCCACACGCTGAAAGTTCTCGCACTTGAAGAACAGTTGCGCCCCGGCAACTCCGTCGAGCGTCGTGGAGGTCAGCACCGGGGTACGGCGCGCCACACCCTCGAGTCGCATCGCCGCACGCACAACATCGCGATAATCCACAGGCAGGGAGTCCCAACGCTCGACCATCAACGACTCTCCCCGCCCGGGTCGGACACGACCTCCGTCGGTGTCTGCGGACGCTCGTTCACCTCCAGGCGAAAGACGTCGGGTCGCGCGTAGTGCCCGGACGCATCAAAGTCGAAGCGCGCGCGGGTCACCTCGCGCATGTCGAGGTCGGCGACCAGGATGCCCTCCTCGCCGTACAGGGGGCCGGCCAGGGTCTCGCCGAGAGGCCCGTAGATAGCGCTCCCACCACGGCATAGCTCATCCGGCATCGACTCCACCTCATGAGCGTCGGGCAGGTCGGTCGGTACCATCGACCGATGCACGTATTGGTTGCAGCCGACGACGAAACAGCGGCCCTCGAGCGCAATGTGCTGCAGCGTTGACTGCCAGGCGTCGCGGCAGTCCGCGGTCGGTGCCAGATACAGCTGCACGCCCTTCGCGTACATGGCGGCGCGCGCGAGCGGCATGTAATTCTCCCAACAGATCAACCCGCCCGCACGACCCCACTCGGTGTCGAACGTCGTGAGCGTGCTGCCATCGCCCTCTCCCCAGATCAACCGCTCCGACGCCGTGGGTTTGAGCTTGCGGTGCTTGCCCAGAAAGTGGCCATCGGGGCCGTAGTAGAGCAGCGTGCAAAACAAGGTGCCGCCGCCGTGGTCCGCGTCCCGCTCCACCACGCCCACCGTGAGATACACAGCATTGCTGCGGGCAATATCGGCGATCGCCTGCGCAGCCGCACTCGGCACCTCGACGCTCTCGGCCACATACCGAGCCCAGAGGTCGCGGCCGCCATCGGTCCGGCTGCCCACCACGGCACCGAATGAGAAGCCGCGCGGGTAAGCCGGCACGAACGCCTCGGGCAGCACCACCATGCGCGCCCCTCGCCCAGCCGCGTCGGCCACCAGGTCTCCCATCTTGGCGATCGTGGCGGCACGATCGAACAGTACCGGAGCCGCTTGGACGGCCGCCACGCGCACCGTCGGGAATGATTCGTTCATCGACCTTGCAGAAACTCTTGGAGAATGGCGCCAAACTCGCCGGGGTCTTCTTCGTGCGGATAGTGGCCCGTACCCTCGAGAACCGCCAGTCGCTCCAGCGTCGGCACGGCCGACTCGATGCCGTGATACTCCTCGATCGGCAACATCAGGTCGCGACCTCCCACGATAAACAACACCGGCACCTCGATACGCTCCCAGCGCGGAGCGGCTGATGCACCCAGGCTCCAATCGGGGGCAACCTCCAGTTGCGAGAAGTACGCGGCGATAGCAGCCAGTGCGGGCGTGTTGCTCAACCCCGCCGTGTAGCGGTCGAGCAAAGCCGCCGACAACTTGTCGGGACCGCCCACGGCACCTATTTCGTAGGCTCGGCGCACGAAGATCTCGGGATTACGCAACAGGTCGGGCACGCTGTCAGGATCGCGATGAAAGTCACGGTAGTCGGGGTTACGAGTCAGGTCGTAGCGCCGCAGTGGAGCACTCACGTGCGTATAAGAGAGGATGTGCCCGGCCGCAGCCGAGGCGGCACGCGCACCGATGAGTCCGCCCCAGTCATGCCCCACGAGATGGAAGCGATCAACACCAATCGCATCCAGCAGCGCCAGCAGCCGCTCAGCCATGGCTCCCACGGAGAAGTCCTCGGCCTCGGTGCGCGTGGCCCCAAAACCTTCCAGATCGACGGCAACGACGCGATAATCGGCGGCGAGCCAGTTGAACTGACGACGCCACGCGTACGCGGTTTCGGGCATACCGTGAAGAAACACCACGGCCTCGCCGCTCCCACCCTCGAGGTAATGCCACCGGGTCGGTCCCACCTCGACGAACCTATGGGTCGCGCCGACGATCTCCTCATGCGCGCTGCCGTCCTCGGCGCCGCCACAGGCTCCCGCGACCACCGCTGACAGCAACGCCAGGCCGGCACGAACCGGCGCGGACGAGAATGGGACCTGCTTCATGTCTCCTACCCTACGACGCGCGTCTGAACCGCATCTCGTTCCCGCTCGGAAAGAACAACGTCAGCATGTCCCCATCGATCCCGTATCGCGCCTCTTCGGTGGTCATCGTTTCATGCACCACCATACGCAGGTCGTCCTTCGGCAATCCGGGCAACGCCTCGCCGATCGACAGATTGAACCGGTGCCGGAACGTCAGACGCTCGCCGGCGGTCGCGTAGGCGCCGCCTTCGGCCGAACCGCGTTGTAGCTTTCCCTCGGAGTCGAACACGAAGAACACCACCTGCCAGTCGATGTCGGTGAAGAAGATCTTCCCGGCGAGGGCATGCTCCTGGCCCGTCGAGAGCAGGTAGGTCTGTGCCTCCCACGCCCCCATGATGTCGCCGGGTTCGTCCTGTGTCAGCGGTGCGGCTGCGCCGTGCGGGGCCGCCAGCAGCACCAGCCATGCCACCCCGAGCATCGCCACAATGCCCCTCACGATGTCCGGACCTCCCATAACTCCACGCCTCGTGCTGCCGGTTCTCATTCGCCACTCCCGCTACAATTGGTGTACGACTCCCACATCGCTGGAGAAGACCACGATGCGCATTCAACAGTCAATCGAATCCAAGCTGCGCGAGGCCCTGTCGCCCGATCACCTCGAGGTGATCAACGAGAGCGACATGCATGCCGTGGCACCAGGTTCGGAGACTCATTTCCGCGTGCTCGTGGTGGCCGCCGCCTTTGCCGGCAAGTCGCGTGTGGCGCAGCATCGGATCATCTACGAGATCCTGGGCGCCGAGCGCGAGGCCGGCGTCCACGCCCTCGGCATACAGACTCTGACCCCCGCCGAGCACGCAGCCGAGATCGGGAGCCGCATCGCGTCGCCTCGTTGCATAGGCGACGCGAAGAAGCAGGACCCCTCCTAGCGACCCCCGAACCGGTCGCCGAGCAAACCTCCGATAAGATCCTGCATGTCACTCCACATCGAGGGTCGGCGAGCAACAGCGTGCGCCGCCGACTAGGGACGCTTCTCAAGGGTCCGGCAGAGGATAGAGGTAGAACCGATGACCAGCACCCGGCGTAGCCAGGTCAGCAGGATGAGCGTCGCGGCGCTCGGCCTTCTCGTGACCGCATCAGCAGCGACTGGACAGGCCGCCCCGACCACCGACATCTGGCTGGTGGAGGTCGACCTAGAGGCGTCACCGCCATCTCTGGGCACGCCGGTCAACGTCACTGATCGCGACGGCTACGACAATCAGCCTCTGTTCGAGCCCGAAGGCGAAGGCCTTCTGTTCACCTCGCAGCACGAGGGACAGACGGACATCTACCGCCTGCAGCTGGAGACATCGACCATCGTAGCGCTCACCGATACTCCCGAGTCGGAGTACTCGGCAACGATCATGCCTGGCGGAAATGAGTTCTCGGTGATTCGCGTCGAGAGCGACGGCACCCAGCGTCTCTGGGCCTTTCGCCGCGATGGCTCCACGCCCCGGCTCCTGCTCGAGAACGTGGCGCCGGTCGGATACCAGGCGTGGGCGCCCAGCGGCGCCCTTGCCATGTTCATCCTCGGCGATCCGGCCACGTTGCAGCTGGCGGCTCCGGCCGCCCAAAGCGCCCGAGTTATTGCGGAAGACATCGGCAGGTCGCTGCACGCTCTGCCCAACGGCGCGGGCTTCAGTTTTCTACAGCGCATCGACGACACCTGGCGGGTGCGGGCGCTGGATCTGGCGAGCGGTGGACTGAGCGAGCTGGGCCTCCCCTTCGAGGAGTCTCAGGACATGGCCTGGACGCCCGACGGCCGTGTTCTGATGGCCAGCGGGTCACGGGTTGCTATCCGTTCCGTCGAGGGAGAATGGGAGCCGCTCGGCGATCTCGCCGACGCTGGCGTCACGCAACTATCGCGACTGGCGATCCATCCCGACGGGAAACTCCTTGCCCTCGTCGCTGCGCGCTAGCCGGAGAGAACGCGGTTAGCTCGCGTAGGCACGAGCCATCATGGCGAAGCCCGACACGCCGAGGCTGTCGAGTAGCTCCTCCAGATCGCCGATGACCTTGCACTCGGCCGGCGTACGGCCCTCGTAGCGACCCGTCCGATCGATCAGAACCGCGTCCATGCCAATCTGTCGGGCGGCTTCCCAGTCCTTGCGCAGGTTGTCGCCTACATGCAGCGCCGCGCCCGGCTCGACATCGAGTTCCGCGAGAGCCCTCTGGTAGATACCAGGATGCGGCTTGGCGACTCCCGCTCGCGAGGAGAACACGACCGCGTCAAACCAGATGCTCAGATTCAGCGCAACGAGTACCTGTTCGATACGCGAGTCGAAGTTGGACACGAGCGCCAGCTTGTAGCCGCTCGACCGCAGCAGACACAGCACCGATGCCGCCTCGCGATAAGGCTTCCACGCCTCGGCACCACGATAGATGGCGAACAACTCGTTGAAGAACTTGTCGAAATCATCGACTTCCTGATCGGCCGACTCGACAACCCGTTCCACCAGCCGCCGCCACCACTCGTACTCGCGCTCGTACAACGCCTCGTCGGACATCGGCGGGAAAGCCAAGGGCGGCATGCCCGGGAAGACCTCGAAAAACGCCGCTTCTATGGCCGCCGTGGACAGATCGGCACCATGACGTTTCGCCACCGCAGCGTAGGTCTCGCCCACGGGGAAGCGCACACGCAGCAGCGTGCCACGAGCGTCAAAGGTTATCGCGCGGATCTTGTCAGTCATTCGGTTTGAGCTGCCTTGCGGCGGTTCAGGTCTGTCCACATGATGGCGGCGTGAGGCCCGGCCGGCTCTCTCTCCAGACCGAAGATATCGTCTCGCGGACCTTCATGCAGCTTGTGCAGGTTGTGGATTCTATCCCGATCCTCGGGCGTTAGCGAAAACGAAAAAGCACGGTCCGCCGTGGCCAGATGCTGAGCGCCCCGCATGCCGACGATCACCGCAGCTACGTGCGGCTGCGCCAGCACCCAGGCGCTGGCGACCTGAGCCGCATCGACCTCGTAGTGGCGGGCGATCTCGGCCACCTCCGCCAACAGGCGCTGGTACCGTTGCCACCCTCCGGCTTCGTCGATCATCAACCGGTACTTGGTAAGAGAACGATTGGCCCAGGCTCCGTCAGGCTCCTCCTTATCCAGCCAGCTGCCGGTGAGGAAGCCACCCGCGAGGCTGCCGTAGCACACCATCGAGCCCGGCTGCTGGTCCAAGTATGGCGCCAGATAGCGTTGCGGCCGGCGGTCGAGCAACGAGTACTGCACCTGGTGGGCAGCCATCACAGCGCCCGACTGTTCCATCTCTCGCAGGCGTGCGACGTCAAAGTTGGTCGTCCCCAGCAGCCGGATCTTGCCCGCTGCCTGTAGTTCGCCGAGCCAACCCATGGCGTCGACGTAGCCGGGTACGTCGTAGTCCCACCAGGCGAACTGCACCAGATCGAGCCGCTCGGCGCCGAGCCGTCGGAGCGACCGATCGACGGTCGCAGTCACGGCGCGGCGATCCAGGGTAGCCAGCGCAGCACGATCGGGTACGAATTTCGTGTGCACCTTCAAGGTCGCGGCGCGGGCCCCGAGTCGAGTCCGGAACCGACCAAGGATCTCCTCCACGCCCGTGTAGATGTCGGCGCAGTCGAACGTATCGAATCCGGCTTCGAAGTACTGCTCCAACGCTGCGAGTGCACTTTCGTCGCTGGGGGGCACGCGCTGATGTCCGGCTGACAGCTGCCAAAGCCCCACGATGTGTCGTGGCACCTCGTAGCCAGGGGCCAGCTCGACGCGCGGAATCGCGACCTCAGTCACCGAGCGGAACCACCGTCACGTCGCTGTGGCGGAACGTGCGCGTGCCCGTTCGAGTGATGCGGAAGCGTCCGCCACAGTACGGATCCGGGCAGGCGACCTCCATATCTGTGGTCATCCAGTCGTTGGCCTCGGTGACACGTTGCTTCGCTGGCAGCAGTGGCAACAACGCTGCGAGCGGATAGATCGGGAACGACTGCCCTGCAGGCAGCGTCAGGTTCTCGCCGGACAGCTCGAAGTAGTCCCCCTCCGGGTGGTCGCACACCATCGGCCGGTCGCTCGCCACGACCTCTACCCTGAGGTCGTACAACGTGAACTCGTCACCATGCTCGGCCATGCTCGTTCCTCCGGCGCTTGCTGTAAGGTCCCTCCCGCAAGGCTCACCGAGGAGACGTTCGGATGCAAGAAGGTATGAGGACCGCGCGACTATCGTTCTTCGGCGGTAGTGCCGGCGCGTTGGTGCCGCTCTTGGCCTTTGTCTCCGGCGCTACCTACCTCGGTTTCGCGGGCGCTCCCGACGAGCGCGGCCTATGGACCGTGTTGTTGCTGGCGCTCGGGCTTGCCCTGTTGCTGAGCCGCGACCGCGAGCGCTGCGCCGAAGTGATGATCGCGGGCATGAGCCAGCCTCTGGTTCTGTTGATGATCATGGCCTGGCTGCTAGCAGGCGTATTTGGCGCGTTGTTGTCAGCGTCCGGACTCGTACAGGCCCTTGCCGGGGCGGCCCAGGCAGTCGGTCTACAGGGCGGCATGTTCTGCGCCGCCGCGTTCCTGGTGGCGTGTTTGTTCTCCACCGCGACCGGCACCAGCCTGGGCACGATCATCCTCTGCTTTCCCCTGCTGTACCCGGCTGGGGCTGGCTCCGGGGCCAGCCCGATCTGGTTGGCGGGGGCGATCATCGCGGGCTCCACGTTCGGCGACAATATCTCGCCGGTTTCGGACACCACCATCGCCTCGGCCACGACGCAGCTTGTCGCGCTCGGCGACGTCGTCCGTTCGCGGCTGCGCTACGCGCTGCCGGCTGCGGCGGCCGCCATGTTGGGTTTCGTCGTACTGGGTGGCGGCGCGCCCGTGGCCGCGAGTGCCTCGGCGAGTGTGGAGATGAGCGCCCTGCTGATGCTCGCCGCGCCCGCTTTCGTACTGGGGTTGTTGCTGCGCGGCACTCACTTGGTGGTGGCCCTCGCCGCCGGGATCGGAGTGGCGATCGTGTTTGCCGTCGGCGGCGGATTCGTCAGCTGGAGCCAGATCGTTTACATCGACCCGCAGGCATACGGCGCCCGTGGGCTGTTGGTGGATGGTCTGGACCGCGGCGTTGGCGTGTCCGTCTTCACGCTGTTGCTCATGGGTATCGTGGCGGTGACCGAGCGCACGGACCTACTGGCTCGTTTCAGCCGCGGCGAATCGGCTGCCACCGTGGCCGGCGGCGAAAGACAGATCTTCGGCGCCATCACCGCCGCGTGCCTGCTGACCACACATTCGTCAGTGGCCATCCTCGCGGTCGGCGGAGCCACACGGAGAATCGGCGAGCGCCTCGGCATTCCCGCAACCCGACGCGCGAACCTCCTCGACACCGTCGTGTGCACCTACCCGTTCCTGTTGCCCTGGTTCATCCCGACAATCCTCGCGGCCAACCTGACCGCCACCGACGGCACCATGCCCCGGCTTACCGCGCTGCAGGTCGGCGCCGCCAACCTGCACTCCTGGCTACTGCTAGCGATCATCCTGGCCGCCGTCTTCCTGGGCTATGGCAGGTCTGGTGAAGCAGCGGGCAACGCCGCCGCGACGCCGCCGCCGCCCAAGCGTGGTCAGTCGGGCTGAATGTCCACTGCCCAGGCACGAACCAGAGGCAACTCGTCGGCCGGCAGGAAGCCGTCGGCGACGAGCCGTTCGTAGCAGCGCACGACATTCGCCCCGACGCCGGACTCTCCGGGCTCGAGCTGAAGCTGGGCGAGGGACCGCGCAATCTGACGGTTGCCCTCGTAGCCGGGGACCTCATCGCGAAAATCGCGCATCAGGTCGTGGGGATTGCGTTCCTGCACCACGTCGGGTGCGTGGAATACGAGGCCGTGACCGAGCTCCCATAGGCACCGCTGAGCAACGAAGCTCCGCCAGATGTCGGTCATGCGGAACGAGCTGTAGCAGGGCAGATACATCAGCGGGTATGCCTGTGGCCACCACCAGGTGTTCTGACTATTGAAGGGACACCACAACCCCGCCGGTACTACGGCGCTCTGGCCGGCGCGGAACTCGACCTCCCGCGCGAGCAACAAACGCCAGAGCGCATCTACGTCCGGCTCCCCGTCGACCAGGCCCTGCTGGATCGGAGCGGCGATATCGGTGCCGGCCGGCATAGGCTGCGCCGCCACCTCGTCGTGCACCAGCTCGAGAGGAAAGCCGCGCGGCCAGATGGGCGGCTCACAGAAGAGTCGGAAGACGTTGAACCACCGGTCGGCCTCCGGTGCCAAACTATGTTCCGTGCCCGGTGCGGTGCCCGGGACGCCCTGCCTCAGAGCCGAGGCGGCCAGCGCCTCGCCGCGCGGCGCCCAGCTCGGGTTTGGCGCATTGTCGTCATCGGTCTCGTAGATGCAGTCCGCGCCCTCCCGCGCCGAGATGAGGTAGCCGAGATTCTTGCGTCCGTAGTGGTTCTCTGGCAGCAGCGGGGCCAAACCGAACGGCAGGTCCTGCTGCTCGGCGATCGGCACCAACCGGCAACCGGCAAGATCGTACGAGGTCGGCCCCTTGCGATCGCCGATGATCAGGATGCTGGCGTCGGTGCCCTCCAGGCGCGCGGCTAACGACCGCACGCTGTCGGTTGGCGCTTGGATCGTGGTGATGACGGCGCTGAGTTTCATGGTGTTCACAGACTCCTCGATTTCACTCATCAGCCGCTACCGGCTCGGGGACGCCGCCATCGCGCCGCAGACGCCACAGTTCGCGCAGACTCTCGGTAATGCTCGCAGTTCCGACGCTGTTGCTCGGCGCGGCGTAGGTGATGGGCACCTCCACCCAGCGCCAGGCGTGCATCCAGGTGCGGATCTCGGTCTGAAAGAAGTGGGCGCGGCTACGCACGCCGCGCTCCACCACGGATTCAAGCGCGGCGCGCGTGAAACATTCGAAGCCAGACGTCATGTCGCGCATCCGCGTGCCCAGCATCAGGGTCGCCAGAACAGTGCCTCCTCGCGAGAGAATGTAGCGGGTCCACCGACTTTCCATTCTCGAACCACGGACGAAGCGACTGCCGGCTGCGAAGTCCACGCCGGTGGCCATCGCAGCCAAGAAACGTGGGATCTCCTCGGGCAGGTGGCTGAGGCCGCCGTCCATCTCGAGGATCCACTCGCAGCCGTCGGCCAGGGCTTCCCGATAGCCGCGGAAATACGCATCCACGACACAACGGTTCTCCGGTGCCCACACGAGCCGCACGCGCGAATCGTTGGCCGCGAACGCATCCACCAGGTCGCGCGTGTTGTCGCGACTCGCGTTGTCGACGACGCAGAAGATGGTGTCGCCCTCTCCGAGCTGAGCAACGACGCGACCGAGGAATTCCGTACATGTCGCCTGCTCGTTGGCGAGGGGCACGACGACTCCCAACCGGGCGCGAGTTGCGCCGGGCTCGGCATCGAGTTCAGACGGAGAACTCACAGCTTGTCCTGCGCCCCATCGCTGAGACCGGCGCCTTGGCCCGGAGCCTGTTCGTGGTGCTCGATATACCACTCGCAGGTGCGGCGTAAGCCCGCCTCGAAATCCATCGAGTGGCGCCACCCGAGCGCATGAATACGACTGTTGTCCAGGAGCTTGCGCGGAGTGCCGTCCGGCTTGCTCGAGTCGAACACCAACTCCGCCTCCGGATGAACGATGCGGCGAATCATCTCCGCGAGTTCGGCGATGGTGACCTCTTCGCCGGTGCCGATGTTGACGTGCTGATCGCCGTCGTAGTGGTCCATCAGGAAGATGCAGGCATCAGCAAGATCATCGACGTGCATGAACTCGCGCCGCGGGCTTCCCGTGCCCCACACGGTCAGCGTGGACTCTCCGGCCATCTTGGCATCGTGGAACTTGCGAATCAGCCCTGGAATCACGTGCGAGCTCTCGGGGTCGAAGTTGTCTCCGGGGCCGTAGAGATTCGTTGGCATTCCCGAGATGAAGTCGCAGCCGTACTGTTTGCGATACGCCTGGCAGAGCTGGATGCCGGCGATCTTGGCCACGGCGTACGGTGCGTTCGTGGGCTCGAGCGGTCCGGTGAGCAGATAATCCTCGCGCATCGGCTGCGGTGCCTCGCGCGGGTAGATACAAGAACTCCCGAGGTACAGGAGCTTGTGCACCTCCGACGTCCAGGCCGCGTGCACGACCGTGGCGTGGATCATCATGTTGTCGAAGATGAAGTCCGCCGGTCGCGTCGAGTTGGCGAGAATGCCGCCCACCGTGCCGGCCACGAGATACACGTACTCCGGCCTGTGTTCGTGGAACCACGCTTCCACCGCAGACTGGCGCCGCAGATCGAGTTCATCCCGCGACGCCGTCAGGAGATTGGTGTAGCCGCGTTCTGCCAGTTGGCGCATGAGCGCCGAGCCAACAAGGCCACGGTGACCAGCCACGAAGATACGGGCGTCCGATGGAACGGACGAAGATGAAGACACGGTTGCCCCAGGACAGTGCGATGACAGGTTCATCCCGAGCCGCGCAACGCGGCATTGAACGGCCGGGATGATACCAGCCAGCGCGAACTGACGAGGTGCGGAGAGGTCAGCCCTCGGCGCGCTTGAGTCGGATGATCTTATCGACGTCGAGATCGTCGAAGCCTGCTCGCTGCAGGCGCGCGATGAACTCGGGCTCCACCTCATAGCGCTTCAGCTGAACGACTTGTTCGACCGGGAGGTCACCGAAGCCCACCGCCTCGATACCAGCCACGTACTCGGCGCTCACATCGTAGCGGCGAAGGCTCACGAGTTCCTCGACGCTGAGTCGACGTTCGACCGTGGCGCCCAGGGCCCGGATGAACTCCGCGCTCACATCATGCCGCTGCAGTTGCACAAGATCAGACACCGGGAGGCTCTCGTAGCCCGCATCCGCCAGAGCCGAGATACGATCCAAATCGACCTCGTAGCGCTGCAGGGTCACCAGGTCCTCGACGCTCGGGTTCGCATAGCCAAGCTGCTGGAGCCCGACCACGTATTCGGGGTCGACCTCGTAGCGCTGTAGTTGCACCAATCCCTCCACCCCGATGTCGGTCTGCCCCAGCTCTACGTATCGGGCAACGAGCGCCGGCTCCACCGCATAGCGCTTGAGCGTGACGAGACTCTCGGTGCTGCTATCGAGCCCTGCTGCACGCATCTCCGCCGCGTAGAGCGGCGTCACGTCGTAGCGGCTGAGGGTGACCAGCTCCTCGACCGACACGTCGTGGACGCCATCCTCGGTCATCTCGCGGATATAGGTATCGTCAACGTCGTAGCGTCTCAGCGTCACCAGGTCCTGAACCGAGAGATCGTCGAGACCTACCGCGGCGAGACGCGCCACCTCCTGCTCGTCGACGTCATAACGATGCAGTTGCACGAGATCTTCAACTGACAGCTGGTAGCCGGCCTCCCTGTAGGTGCCAGCGTAGCCAGGCTCGACATCGTAGCGACTCAGCTGCACCAGATCCTCGGTGTC
>JAJCXS010000007.1 GCA_029263335.1 Acidobacteriota bacterium
TATGGCCCGGGTGCGTGTAGATCCAGTGCTGGAAAGCGTCAACCCGGGCGATCCACGGCAGCAGGCCGATGATGCCCTCCAGGTGATTCCGTTTGGCCCGAGCGGCATCCCCCTCCGAGTAGAACTCGTTCAGGTAATCATCGCCGAACAGCTCCATCGTCATCGAGGCCACTTCGGCGAACTCGATCGGGGCATGGCGATACTCCACCAGGGGGTCGTGACGCGCGGCGATGGCGTGAAACGCGTGGCCGGCTTCGTGTAGCAACGTCTCGACATCACGGTGCAGGCCCGCCGCGTTCATGAAAATGAAAGGACGGCGCCGCTCGTCGAGCGTCGACTGATAGCCGCCGGGGGCCTTGCCCTTGCGCGAATCGAGATCGAGTTCTTCGCGCTCCACCATACTGGCGAACTGGGCCTCGAGTTCAGGGTCGAGCTTGGCGAAGATCCGCCGACATCCGGCACCCAGCTCTTCGGCATCCTCGAAAGGCCGCAACGGGTCGCGACCCAGCGGATCGACGCCGTAGTCCCACGGGCGCAGCGCCTCCAGGCCCAGCGCCTCGCGGCGGCGCTCGGCCAGGTCGTTTGCCAGCGGCATGACGTGCTGCTCGACCGCCGCGTGGAACGCCTCACAGTCGGCCGGTGTGTAGTCGAAACGCCGATACGATTTGAAGATGTACTCGCGATAGTCGGCGCAGTCAGCGTTGCGCGCCATCTTGCCGCGCAGTTCCGACAGTTCATCGAAAATCTCGTTGAAAGCCTCGCGCTCCTGCAAGCGTCGCGCCGTCGACGCCTCCCATGCCTCCTGTCGTTCCTCGCGATCGGTCACTTCGAGGTGCTTGGCCAACTGCGGCATAGTCAGTTCGTCACCGCGAAACTGCACTGTCATGGCGCCGCTGATCTTCTGATAGTTCTGGCTCAGCACGCTGGCCTGGGTCTGCAACTCGATGTTCGCCTCGCGGTACAACTCCATCTCCACCGCCACATCGCGATCAAACACCCCATAGCGCGCCTGATCGAGCTCCGCCCGCGCCTCGCAGCCAAGATAGAACAGGTTCAAACGGTGAAACCACGGCTTGGCGGCCGGCATGAAGTTCTGGACCAGGTGCAGATAGGCCTGCTCGGCTTCGCTATCTTCCGTGTTGCAGGTCATGGCGATGTAGCTCCGCGAGCGCTCCTCGGAAACCGCCGACTGAAGCTCGGAAGAGTCCAACAGCCACTGCTGCAGTTCCTCAGTGCCGGCTATCGTTCGCGCCAGCAACTTCTCGACGAACGGCTGTACCGCCGCCCAATCGCCGAGATCGATTTCGTCAGGAAGAAAACTGCGGGGAAATTCGTTGGTCGACACGCGATTCGCTCCGGATCATCTGTTCGCCGCCGGCAGCGGCGAGGTTCGCTAGCAGCCACGCCCGACGCGCGGCATGAATCTACTCAGGCGGCTCTGGCTGTAGGCCCGGGTCCGGTACCAGTTCGGCGGTCAGTGCCTCCAGCGGCACGCTAGCGTGCACCTCCCGATCCTCACTGATCACCACGTGCAGCGTTTTCCGCAGCCAGACTACGAAACCGACCGAGGAGATCAGGCCGACGACCAGCAGACCCAGCATCATGCCGTACACGCCTGGCTGACCCATCGACTCGGCGATCAGTCGGCCCGCCCAGGTTAGCGGCACCGTGAGCACCAAGGCCCTTATCGCGGCCATGATCAGCCCTGGTTTGCCCTGGCCGAGCGCCTCGAAAACAGGCCGCATGAGAAAGAACGGGACCGAGGCCAGGCAGGCGATGGGAACGAGATATAGGGCGAATCGGGTGTAGCCCGCGGTTTGCGCCGACTCCGCCAAAGCACCGGAAAGCCACGGTCCGACGAGCACCATCAGGGGGCCTACCACCAGCACCGAGTAGCTGACGGAGATCGCGAGCGCCTGGCGAATACCCGCGCGCAGCCCCTGCCAATCCTTCTTGCCCACCAGTCGCCCGGCGAACGGCAGCATGGCCACCGACATCGCGATCAGCGGGTTCATCGCGAACAGCGTCACGCGATGATAGATGGAGTAGGCAGCAATGGCCGCGGTCGCGTTGGTGAGGCCCGACAGCATGGTGTTGACCGTCGCCATCTCGACCGACGAGAGCGCGAACGTCAACCCGGCTGGAATCGCGAGCCCCAACTGCGTGCGGTACGGAGTCGGGTCGAGCCCGGGCACGTTGTGCTCACCCGCGGCCAGCCTGGCGGCCTCGTGCCGGCGGGCCCTGACGCTCGCATAGGCCAGACCACCGATACGACCGAGAACCGTCGACAGCGCGATCCCGAACAGACCCCAGTGAAAGACGAACAGGAAGAGCGTGTTCAGCGTTAAGTTGATGACGTTCGACCAGATTCCGGCCCACATCGTGGAGCGCGTGTCCTGGTGCGCCTTCATGATCGAGTCCGGAATCACCGACCAGAACGAGGTGAAGGCCGAACCGCCGATCAGAATGGCCGCGTACACGCGGAAGCCGGCAAAGACCTCGTCGTTGAGGCTGCCCTGCGGCGCGGCGAACCAGATCAGGAGCCCGAACGCGCAGAACAATGGCGAGATGACCCACACCATGCGCCAGGCGGAGTCGAGGTATTGCTCGATCTTCTGTCCTTCGCCAGAGGTCATCGAGCGGGACAGCGCCGCCGTCAGCCCGGTCGACAGGCCGACCCAGATGGCGATCATCAGGAACTCGAAGGGCACCGTCAGACCGATGGCCGCCACCGCCGCATCGCCGATGGTCGCCGCGTAGGCGGTATCGACGAAGGTAAACGCCGCACGCATGACGAACGACACCATCAACGGTGCCGACATCTGCATCAGGGAGAGGTCGCGACGAGAGGCGGAGGTCACACGTGGAATCCAGGGGATCGCGGGAAAGACGTCACAGTGTAGCGGACCCGGGAGGACGCATGCGCGACGTCAGAGCGCCGGACGACGCCGCGCGTGGCGTGGCACACTCTCCGCGTCTTCCCGCCAGCCTACGTTTGCCGATGACCTCTCGATCCCAGCCCCGTCGCATTCCTGTTTTCGCGGAACGCTTGCTGTTGCTGGTGGGCTCGCCGCTGCTCTTTCTGCTGCTGGCCGAGGCGTTGATCGCCGTTTCGGGCGTCGACACGGACGTTGCCCGCAACGAAAACGCCCAGATCGCACTGCCGGTGTGGTTGCTCGCCGACGAGGTCTGGGTCGCCGACCGGCAAAACAAGCTGGAGCGCAGCGACGGCCAGCCGATCGCCGCCGCCGACGTCGCCTGGCTGTATCACTTCGAGGAAGCGCGCTGGGTCGGCTACAAGATGAAACCCGGGGTCGATGTCGAGGCGGTAAACCCGTTCAACCCGGTGGAAGTCGCCAACAACGTCACCTTTCGTCTCGCTTCGAACTCCGCCGGCTTTCGTGACCGAGAGGTTGCCGACAAGCAGCCCGGCGTCGTCCGCATCGTCACCTTGGGCGACTCGAGCACGTTCGGATGGGGCGCCGACCCGGAGCACACCTACCAGCGTCTTCTCGAGGAGCGCCTCAACGACGGCGCTGGCCCGCGCGTGGAAGTTCTGAACCTGGGCATTCCCGGTCACAACACGCGCCATGGGCTCGGTATCCTGCGCCACCACGCACTATCGCTCGATCCCGACCTGCTGATCGTGGCCTACGGGGCGAACGATCCGCGTTGGGTGCCATCCACTACGGACCAGGTTCTGGACAAGGACGACACGCTGCTCGGCGGACTTCGCTTCGGTCTGCTCAAGCTGCGCACCTATCGCCTTCTCCGGCGCATGGTCTTCACCCTGGCAAACCCGCTCCAGGCCGAGCGCGAAGGTAACGCCGGTGATGGACCGCGCGACAGTGGCCATGAGACAGAGGCACCGCCCGACCTGGTGCGCGCCGTGGAGCTGGGCGATTTCGAAGAAAACCTGCGGCAGTTCGTTCATCTCGGCGACGACGTCGGCGCCCGAACGATCTTCATGTCGGTGTGCACCAGCGAACGGCAGTACGCCGCCTCGATGCGCGAGGTTGCCAACGAGCTGGGCATCGGCACTCTGGACGTGCGACAGGTGTTTAGCGACCATATCGATGCGCTCGAAGCGGGCACGCTGTACCCGCAACTGGTCGAGAAGTACCGCCAACTTTATGGTGATCTGTTCAACCAGCGGCGTGCCTATGCGGTGACCTCTGATGGTTGCCACCCTCACTGGGTCGGGCATAGTCTGATCGCCGACGAACTGGTGCCGCTCGTGCGCAGCGCGCTCGGCCAGCCCGCCACTGCCCCCGCCGGACCCGGAGAATCGCCGTGAAACTGGATAGCTGTCACCTGCCTGCTTTGCTGCTGACCGTCCTGCTGATAACGCCCGGCGCGCTCGCGATTGCCGCCCCACAGGCCGATGCCGAAGGCCGTGCCGTCGCGGAGTCCGTCATGGAGGCCATGGGAGGGCAGACGGCTTGGGATGGCACCCGGCACCTAGCCTGGGACTTCTTCGGCAACGGCCGACAGCACTACTGGGACAAGTGGACGGGCGACGTCCGCATCGAGTCTGCCGAAGGGCAGAATCGCGATGGGAGTCGTAGGCCCGCGACGCTCACCCTGATGAACATCAACACGCGGACCGGCCGTGTGTGGGTGGATGGCGAGGAGGTCTTCGGCGAACAGCTCGCCGCGCGCTTGGAGACCGGCTGGGGCTGGTGGGTCAACGACTCCTACTGGATGTTCATGCCCTACAAGCTGCTGGACCCGGGCGTAAACCTCACCTACAAGGGCGAGGATCTGCTCGAAGACGACCGCGCTGCCGACGTGCTGGAGCTCACCTTCGAGTCGGTTGGAGTGACCCCCGACAACAGGTATCTGATCTACGTCGCGCGCGACACCGGGCTGGTCGAACAGTGGAGCTGGTTCCCCGACCGCGGCGATGTTGACCCCGGCTTCACCCGGCCCTGGGCCGGATGGGAGCCCTTCGGCAACATCCTGTTGGCCACCGACCATGGCCGCGGGAGCGATTGGAAGATCGCCGTGTACGACGAGTTGCCCGCGGCGCTCTACACGGACCCCGACTACTCGCTGGAATAGCCTGCCTGCAGGCGTTCAGGCTGGGGCCGCCGGAGGCCCCATGGCGAGAGCCCGCTTGAGGAGCAGCTCCTCACCCAACGGGACGTCCTCCAGGATGCGAACGATGCGCTGCGCCGCGCGGCCGTCCCCGTAGGGATTTTCCATGCCGTCGAGGCTCGTCCGGAACTCGCTGCTGAGCGCCCGGGCAAGGGCCTCCAGAATGGCTGGTGCTGCAGGCTCCACGTCGATGACGTTGGCTGCCCGCTCACGCCCTTGCTGACGCATGCCGATGTTGACCACGGGCAACTTCAACGACGGCGCCTCCATGATCCCGCTCGAAGAGTTGCCCACCAGAGCCGCCGCCTGCTGGAGCACGCCCCAGTACAGCACGGGGTCCAGGTTGGTGAACAGGCGAGCGTCCGACCGAGACGAACAGAAGGTCTCGGTGCGCTCGATCAATTCGTGGCTGCCGGCGTCGCTGTTGGGAAAGCAGAACCACAGCGGACGATCGACCTCACCGAGAGCTTCGAACAGCGCATCCGCTTCGCGCGTCGTGTTGCGCGCCAGGGTCACGGGATGGGTGGCAACCACGACCGGCGCTTCCGCCAACGACAGCGCCAGCTCCCGCTCGATCGCCTCGCGGTCCGGCAATTGGCTGCGACGAAGATGGTCGAGCGACGGCGCCCCCACCTGATGCACCCGCCACTCCTCCTCTCCCATCGCCAGCAGCCTGCGCGCTGCGGTGGCTGTGGGGGCCAGATGAACGTGGCTCATGGCAGTGAGCGCGTTGCGAACAGCGTGATCGATCGCCCCTTCGCTGACCTCGCCGCCTTCGATATGGGCCACGGGAATACGGAGCGCCAGGGCCACCGCCGACGGTGCGAGCATCTCGTAGCGGTCGGCGATCAACAGCAGCAAGTCCGGCCGCATCGCCCCCAACGTATCGGCCAGACCCAGCGACGCCGCGCCAATGGTCTTGGCCATGCCGATGTCGGTGTCCGAAGCGAGCAAACACTCCACGCGAGCGTCAATGCCAAACCCGTCGGCCTCGATCTGCCCGACCGTCATGCCGAACGCCGGCGACAGATGCGCACCCGCCACGATCAGACGAAGCTCCACCTCTTCGCTGGCATCAAGCTCCCGCAGCACCCAATACAGGTGGCTGTAATCGGCTCGTGACGTGGTAACGACGGCAACGGTGCGCATGCACCGATGGTACATCGCGCTGGCCGGTGCGCCCCGTCCCTAGCGTCGCGGCAATCCGGCTACCAGACCCTGGGCGCCCTGCACCATCCTGCCTTCGGCGAGAACGTCGAGGGCACAGGTGTAGTCATCTTCGAGTCGGTAGACGAACGTGTCCTCGAACACGTCGAAGCCGTCGACGAAGACGACCTGGCGATCAGCGTTGATGTCGACACCGTTGATCCGCCGGAACCCCTTGCCGCCGCACAGCGGGAAGACGCCTGTCTTCTCGAGCAGCAGCAACGAATCGCCATTACCGATCAGGAAGGTACCGTCGGGGCTCGCGGCGAAGGCTGTGACCTGTAGCCCCGGACGCCCGTACAACTCCTGTGGCCGGGTGTAACGCGGCGCACCGACCTTGTAGATCGCGTCGAAGTGCCACTGGCCATTGGTGCCGGGCATCTTCGGGCCCGCTGCTTTGTCGACGATGTAGAGCGTGCCCCACTCGTCCATGTCCAGAAAGGTCGGATTCACCCAGTTCTGGCGGAAGGCGATGGTGCGCAGCTTGCCTTCGGGGGTGTACATCCACACGTTGCCGTCGCGAGGCCAGCGCCCCACCGAGTCACCGCCCATGTCGGCGATGATCAGGTTGCAGGACATGTCCCACTGGACATCAGCGATGAGCCCGAACTTTTCGTGCTCCAGCACTTCCAGCACCTCGTGATTCCAGGTGTCGTAGATCACGACGTTGGTGCTGTTGGCGACGGCGACTCGCTCGCAGAAGGCGCTGTGATCAACGCCCTTCGGCTTCATCCTGACCCCGAGGGGGATCTTCGCGAGCTTGTACTTCCTGCCACCCTTGCGGGGGCGCAGTCGCAGCAACGCGTCGTGACGGCCAGAAACCGTGACGAGATCGCCGGGACGAATCGAGACGCCCTCGGTCGCTGCCACCTGGGGTTCCTGTGCGGGCGCCGGGGCCGAGGTAATCAGCATCAGGCCGAGGACAACCGCCCCAACTCGCGGAATCGCGTAACGGAGGTTCCTCATCGTGCGTTCCTCTTCGGCCCCAGGCTCAACGGTGCAACGGAATAACGGACCCATCTGCGGGTGCTTGCGAGTCTAGGAACTCCACCGCCGCGCAACAACGTAGCCGAGGCAAGCCACGGGACAAACGCGGCCATCCGCGGACAGGGCGCCCTCTTGGCACTGGGACGCCGTCGGCCAGATGCGGCCGCAGAGCCGCACTAGGGGCCGGAGCCCCTTTGCCGTGCTCCAGGGCCAACCCGCTAGCCGGTGATCAAACGCTCAACGGTCGCCGGACTCACGGCGGCATGCAGCGTCGCGTCGTCCCAACGGGCCGCCAGCCGTTCGGCGAGAACGCTGGCGAGCCGCTCCGGCACCAGACTGTCGTTGGCGTCGCTCGCGGGAAACGGCAGTTCGATCTGCAGTTCGCCGCGCACGCACACCCAGGCGGAGTCGTCATCGTCGGGCAACTCCAGGCCGGGCCAGCGCAGGCCGCTGCCCACCTCGCCCGGCACGGCGCTGAAACCAACGCGCAGATCGCGGCTATGAATGCCTACTCGTGCCTTTCCGAGGCGCGCCATGTAGTCGACCTGCACCTCGGCCCCGGCAGGCAATACGTAGGAGCGACCACTGCCCCGGCGCAAGATTCGACTCATCACGCCCCCCGGCGAGGGCCCACCCAGCAGACCGCGCAGGCCACGGGGCGCGCCGGCAAAGACACTGCCCGACACGGGAACCGGAAGTTCGTCGAGCGACTGTTCGTCAGTCGCCGCCCCGAGATCATCGAGGGCAAGCACGTCGGCCAGTTCGTCCAGGAAGACCCAGCTAGTGAGCTCGACCGCCGCCTGCTGGAAAGAGGCGGAGTCTCCCAGAATCTGCCGAGCGATCTCAGGCGCCAACCCGGCCAGCATCGCCTCGATCGCCTCCGCCACACGCGGCTGCAGCACGTCGGTACGGAGCCCCGCGGCACCCTGTCGCACATGGAGCGTGAACTCCACGGCGCGACTCGTCGCACCGTCGCCCGAGCGGCTGAACAGCCAGCGGAGCTGGGCGTCGCTCACCGGCACCGTACGGTCGCGATGGCGAACGCAATACAGGCGCGATCCCACGCTGCCCTTGGCGTTGGTGCGCGCGACGGCGTGCGGGCTACCGCTCCTGCGCGGCACGCCGATAACCAGCAGATCGCCGTCTTCGCCCACGAGGTGTTCGAGGTGGGCGTCGACCCGGGGCGCCGTCAGGTTGGCGAGCATCGCCTCGCAGGCCGCATGTGCTTGCTCGTCGTTCATTGCCAAGGCGGATTCGTAGCGGCCGGCAGCGTCGACGCCGAGCACAACCCGGCCGCCATCGCGATTGGCCAGTGCCACCACGTCGCGCGCGAGCTGTTCCTGGCCTTCGTCCGTGCCCAACAGGCCCGATGGTGCAAAGAGCAACCGCTGGGCGTCGGCCGGATAGGCTGCAAGCGCCTGCTTGACTTCCGCTGCTGTGGTCATGGCTACGCCTGCTCAGTCGCCGGTAACCTGGGAACCGGGAACGATCTCATCGACGCTGCCCTCGGCGAACCGGACCCAGCACTTGGTACCGCCGTCATAGTCCAGCGCGCGCACAACGAGCGTGGCCTCGCGATCGAAGGCGGTGCAGGCGAGCTCCCCCTCGGGATCAACGCCGCGCCAAATGCGAACGAACGCGTTGTCTTCCCATTCGGCACCAATCGTCGTCGGGTCGGTGTGCCCCGGATACACGGTCATGTCCTTCGGCAACTGCATCAACACGTCCATGATCGACCGCTTGAGGTCCGCATACGTGGCGTGACCCGGAGCGAGCGTCCCGCCAACCGTGCCCTTGAACAGCGTGTCACCGGTAAACACCGCTTCGTCATTTGCCACCAGCGCGAGCATTCCCACCGTGTGCCCCGGGGTCAACAGGGCCTTGATGCGCAGGTCGCCGGAGATGATCTCGTCTCCGTCTTCGAGGTCGTGCTGAATGTCGTCACAGTAGGGCCGCTCTGCCGGATGGCCCCAGATCTCGCAGCCAAAGCGCTCTGCGTACGCGGCGTTGTGAACGATGTGGTCGACGTGATGGTGCGTCAGCAGCAGATGGGTGATGGTGATTTCGTTGCCCTCGATGGCCTCGACGATCGGCTCGAGCGGGCCGCCGGAGTCGATCAATACGCCGTGTCCTCCCGGACGGTCGGCCACGAGATAGGAGTTCGACAGCCAGCCGTCGCTCATGCTGCGTTCGATGATCATCTCGGTTGTCCCTTTGGTTGAGAACGCGATGCTGCTTCAGAACGTGATGACGGAACGGATTCCGTCCTGGGCTTCCATCAACTCGAAGCCCTTCATCACCTCATCCAGGCTCAGATGATGCGAAACGAAGCCGTCGAGATCGAGTTTCCCGTCCATATACATATCCACGAACTGGGGAACGTGTGTGCGCCCCTTGGCGCCGCCGAAGCTACCGCCCTGCACGCGGCGCCCAGTGATGAGGAGCCGCGGCACGATATCGACGGTCTCACCTTTTCCCGCCACACCGAGAATCGTACACAGGCCCCAGCCAAAGCGAGCCGCCTCGACCGCCTGCTGCATGACGGCCACGTTGCCCGTTGCCTCGAAGCTGTAATCGACACCGTGACCGTCCGTCATCTCTAGTATCCGGGCCAGGGCCTCATCACCGTGCAGACAGTCGGTGGCCCCGTACCGCCTGGCGGTGGCAAGTCGATCATCGGACATATCCACGGCGAAGATGCGCTCCGCCCCCGCGATCTGGCTGCCTGCCACCGCGCCCAGTCCCACGAGCCCGCAACCGAACACCGCAACCGTGGAACCCGGCTCCACAGCAGCCTTGTGAATCGCAGCCGCGAGGCCCGTCGTGGCGCCGCAGGCAAGCGTGCAGATCTTATCGAACGGAGCCTCTGGGTTGACCTTGGCCAACGCGATCTCCGGCATCACGGTGTACTCGGCGAAGGTGCTCGTACCCATGAAATGGCGCACCGGTTCGCCGTCTAGCGACAACCGCGCGGTCCCATCGGGCAGGTATCCGCTGCCCTGCTGGGTGCGAATCGCAGTACAGATGTTCGTTTTGCCACTGGTACAGTGATCGCAAGCACCGCACTCGGGTGAAAACAAGGTGATCACGTGGTCGCCTGGCCGTAGCGACGTGACGCCCTCGCCTACCGCCTCCACAATGCCCGCGCCCTCGTGGCCCAGGACGGTCGGCGAATAGCCACTGGGGTCGACACCGCTCCAGGTGTACATATCGGTGTGGCACACGCCACAGGCGTGGACTTGCACCAGCACCTCGCCGGCCTGCGGTGGAGCCAGGTCCAGCTCGCGAATTGCCATCGGCTGACCGAACTCTTCCAGCAATGCTGCGCGTATCTTCATAATGATCTCCGCGGTCGTGATTCCTGATGGCGGAGCGGACGGTACCATACGGTTCCCGGCCGCCCGTCGGCCCTCTGACACAGACTGCTGAAGGAACGCCATGGAGTCCAGCATCGAA
>JAJCXS010000008.1 GCA_029263335.1 Acidobacteriota bacterium
CTACCTGGGCGAATTCGAACAGATGCTGCTGTTGGCGATCCACCGCAAAGGCGAGGACGCATTCGCGGTGGAAGTTCGGCGGGAACTCGCCGAGCGCACCGGGCGCACGGTGAGCCGCGGCGCCTTCTACACGACCCTCGATCGCTTGCACGCGAAGGGCTACCTGACTTGGACCACACGTGCCGTAGAAGACTGGCGCGGCGGCCGGCCGCAACGGCACTTCGAGGTCACGGCCGAGGGCATCGAGCAGCTGCGCCGCTCGCACGCCGCCCTCACGAATCTGTGGCAGGGCCTGCCAGACTTCGAGAGACCCGCGTGAACCGAACCGCCGCGTCACCGCCGCCGCTCGCCGATGCTCTCCTGGCTGCTGCGCTGCCGATGGGGTTGGTCGGCAGCACCATCATTGGCGACCTGCATCAGGAGTTCGCCGAAGTCGCGGCTCGGCGCGGAAAGCTCGTTGCGTGTGCCTGGTACTGGCTGCAGGCGCTCGACCTGTCTTCACGCTACACGTGGCGCAGTTTGCGCGGCATCGAAACTCCGTATCAGAGAATGCTCACCCCCCACTCGACACCGCCCCGTTCGGAGGGTCGCGAGGAAATCATGTCAACTGTGCTTGGCGATCTGCGCTACGGCGCCCGCTTGCTGTTCAAGAACCCGACCCTGTCGCTCGTGTCGATCTTCACGATGGCGCTTGGTATCGGCCTCACGGTGTTCACGTTCAGCCAGGTATACGGCACCGTGATGCGCGGCTTGCCGATCCCTGATGACGAGCGGCTGATCGCGGTAGCGGCGGACAACCCGGAGCGCAACATCCAGCAAACCGCGATGTCCTACGCGGATCTGCTCGACTACCGAGAGCAAGCCGATTCCTTCGAGTTCCTGGGCGCAGTCAACTGGGCCACCGTCAACCTGGCAACCGACGAGGCCCCGCCCGAGCGATATCAGGGCGCCGGCGTCACCGCAGACATCCTTGCCAGCCTGGGCGTCCCACCGATGCTAGGGAGGGTCTTCGTTGAGGGTGAGGATGGGGTCGACAGTTCCCCACTGATGGTTCTGTCTCATCACGTGTGGGAACAGCGTTTCGACAGCAATCCCGACATCGTCGGCCAAACCGTGCGCGCCAATGGTGTGCAAACCGAGGTCCTCGGCGTCATGCCGGCAGGATTCAAGTTTCCCTTCGATCAGGATCTCTGGATCAACCTGAGACTGGACCCCGATCTTTCGCCGCGCCGAGCGCAGCTGGTGAATCTCGTCGGGCGCGTACAAGAAGGGCTGTCCTTCGAGAGCGCCACCGCTGAGCTGCGCGCGATCACCGCCCGGGCAGAGGCGACCGAGCCTGACGAACCCGCCGGCTATCGTCCGCTGGTGATGCTCTTCGAACACAACTACATGCCGCCACAGATCACCGCCATCATGTGGGTAATGCTGGCGGCGGTCTTCGGCGTACTGTTGATCGCCTGCGCCAACGTCGCCAACCTGCTGCTGGCGCGCGCGGCCCTGCGCAGTCGTGAGGTCGCCGTGCGCACGGCACTGGGCGCCAGTCGGCTGCGTGTCGTCCGGCAGCTGCTGGCCGAGACAGCGATTCTAGCCGCTGTCGGGGGCACGATTGGTCTTGTAGCCGCCAAGCTCATGATCGACAGCTGGGCCGCCTCCATCGCCGACATTCAGAAGCCCTACTGGATCGACGTGCGACTCGACTCGACCGCGATCCTCTTCACGGTCGCAATCGTCGCCCTCACGGCGTTCTTTGCGGGTACGATTCCGGCGCTGCGCGCGACCGGGCGAGGCATGGCCAGCGTGCTGCAGGACGAAAGTCGCGGCGGCACGAGCTTCCGTCTCGGACGCCTGAGTAGCGCTTTGGTGATCGGGGAGGTGGCGATCTCGTGCGCACTATTGGTCGCGGCGGGCTTGATGATCAAGAGCATTGTCGCGGTCAACACGATCGAACTGGGCTTTCGCAGCGACGGCATCGTAAGCGGGACCGTCGGATTGTTCCCCGCCGACTATCCGGAGCGGGCCGGCCGTGAACAGTTCTTCGCCGATCTCGTTGAACGACTGCGTGAATCGCCGGGTGTACGTTCCGCAGCCATGATGACGGCGCTCCCGGGAATCGACGCAGCCACCTGGCCCATCGGCGTCGAGGGCGAAACCTATGATAGCGACGCCGACTACCCGTTCGTCACCGGTACGATCGTCGGCACGGAGTTTTTCTCGACCTTCGAGGTCGAGATCCTGCGTGGCCGCGAGTTCAATGTCAGCGAAATGGGTGCCAGCGCTGATCCAGTGGCCGTAGTCAACGCGAGCTTCAAACAGAAGTTCTTCCCCGACCGACCCGTAATCGGGGAGCGGCTGCGAATCGGTCGCGGCGATAGCGAAAACCCCTACATGCAGGTGGTCGGGGTAGTGCCTGACCTTCACGTAACCGGTGGGGTAGGAGGGATCGGCTCTGATTCGCTGCCGCGCGAGCAGATCTACGTGTCGCAGGGCATTTTCGACGTTCGCTTCTTGACGTTCGCGGTGCGCTCCGAACTCAGTGTCGAGGAGGCCGTGAGCGGCATGCGTACTGTCGTGGCAGAACTCGACCCGAACTTGCCGGTATTCGGCGTCCGCACCGTGCCGCAGGCACTCGATGAACACACCTGGGCTTTCCAGATGTTCGGTGAGTTGTTTTCCCTGATGGGCTTTGCCGCGCTCTTCCTGGCCGCGGTAGGACTGTATGGGGTGATGGCATTCTCGGTGACGAGTCGCCAGCGCGAGCTGGGTGTTCGCATGGCGCTGGGGGCCCAAGGTAATGACGTGCTATCGCTGATTCTGCGCAAGGGCGCGATTCAGCTCGGTGTAGGCATGGTCATCGGGCTAGGACTTGGTGCCCTCATGGCGCGACCGATGACGTTCGTTACCTATGGCGTAGAGGCCAACGATCCCACCGTCTACGTGGCCATCGTCGTGACGCTGGCCGCGACAGGTCTCGCAGCCACTCTCGTACCGGCTCGCCGGGCGTCACGAGTAGATCCGGCGACGGCGCTTCGCAACGACTGACGCGCCACTGCAGGGCGCCCCTCAGAGCAGTAGAAAGTCGCGCTGCCGAAATAATTTACGACCGACTCTTCGTGCTTGCGTAATCATGTATTTGATCGTTACTCTAGTCTAGATTAGTCATTTAAGAACTTCTCCAGTCAGAGGAACGTATCTATGCACAGATCGTCGAGACCCGCTCCGTGGGTCGCCACCTTGCTGGCTGCCGCGCTGCTGCTGGGTCCCACCGCGAGCCGGACGGCGTCTTCCGAGGAGATCGCACCCGGTGAGACGAAGTGGGGGAAGACGGCCCTTGTGGCCTGCCCGGAGGCGGTCGCGGAGATGCTGCCGTACAAGGTGGTCGAGGATCGGCAAACGGCCGTGCGCCTCGACCCCGTGTCCGGACGGGTTGAGTTCGACCACACCTCGCGCGCTCGAGACGGCCTCGCGCAGGAGCTGCGCATCGCGTATACGTGCTCGTTTGCCCCTCAGAACGGGACGCCGGTCCTGATCGATATCGCCGTGCACTACCTATGAGTTGCCGCG
>JAJCXS010000009.1 GCA_029263335.1 Acidobacteriota bacterium
GGACTGGTCGACGCCCAAAACTCATCACCCAGTCGACTCCGGCGTCCCTACTCGATCTCGACGACCATCTCGATCTCGACCGCGATATTACGCGGTAACGAGACCATGCCCACCGCGGCGCGGGCGTGCTTGCCGCGCTCACCGAACACCTCCACCAGAAGATCGGAGGCACCATTGATGACCTCGGGCTGCTCGCCGAAACCAGGCGGCGCGTTGACCATGCCGAACACGCGCACGATGCGCTTGACGCGGGCAAGATCGCCGATCTCGGCCTTCAGCGACGACAGCAAAGCGATACCGACGAGCCGTGCCGCGTCGTAGCCCTCCTCGATCGTCAGATCAGTTCCCACCTGGCCGGTGAGATATCCGGAACCATCGAGTTTGGTGGGGCCGTGGCCGGCAAGGAACACCAGGTTTCCGGTGTGCACGGCCTTGACGTAGTTGGCCACCGGCGGCGGCGGCACATACAGCTCGATGCCGAGTTCAGCCAACCGCGCCTCGGGGTCGAACGTCTGCTTTTCCGGCTCTGCCGCTGTAGCCGACCCTGCCGACCGCTCCAGCACCCCCCCACTCAGGAACACGAGCGTGGCACCGAAAGCGCCCACCAGCGCGAGTTTCAGCAGCTTTGCTGCATTGTTCTTCTTGCGCGAACCCATCGTGTCTACTCCTCGCTCGACGGCAGTACGATTCCACCGATCCCGGCTTCGCGCACCATCGCGTTGATCGCTTCGATTTCGACCTCGAACTCCGTCACGCGCGCGGCGTGTTCAGCCCACTCACCCTGCAAGTCCACGAGTCGCTCCCGAGCCCCGGCCGTAACGGGCGGCGCGGTGCCGTCCACCGCGCCCACTAGCGCTACGACCTGCGACAGTAGCTGATTCTCGAAGTTGATGATGTCTTGAAAGTTCTGCGTGCGGCGCGCGACGATCTCCCCGTCCCACGCCTCCAGGCTTGCCGCCAGATCCTCGCATGCCTGGCCCAAGGCGTCCGCCCCCTCCAGGTCGGCGGTGCGCTCGGCCAACGCTTCGATCTGCGTCCGAACCCCGTGTAGGCGATTGACGGCACCACTCATCGCACCGAGCAGTTCATGGACCTCGGCGAGAAACTCGCCCTGGGCCTGGTAGTCGGCTGCGGTCGCGGTCCGCCATGGGGCCTGTAGCAGCTGTATGGGTTGCGAGAACGTCTGCTCGCCAATGGCGAGTTCCAAGGTGTACTCGCCCGGCGGAACCTCACGGCCCGCGAAAGACCCGAACACCGCGATGTCTTCGACCTCTTCCACCGAGGAGTGACGATAATCCCAGACAACGCGGTTGAGGCCAGGCCGGACCGTGAGGGGTTCGACGCCGTCTTCCGCCTCGGGGTCGGACGACATCACCCGTATCTGTCCGCCCGACGGATCGAGCACACGCAAGGTAACGTCCGGCGCGTCGGTGCCGGTATCGCTGGCGTCATCATCCGATGCGTCCGCCTCGGGAGCCGGCAGATGGAAGTAGATCTGCGCGCCAGCAGGCGGATTCTCGCCCGGGAAGCTGCCGCCGCCTCCACCTGGCCCGGGCCCGAAGCCGCCGCTCCAGGTCACCATCACGGTGTCCCTTGACCGCAGCAACGTTGGCATCTCCATCGCCGTCTCGGCCAGCTGTCGCACCGGCGTCAGATCGTCGAGGATCCAGAAGGCTCGCCCCTGGGTGGAGGCGATCAGATCGCCACTGGGATGCACGAACAGATCGGTGACCGGCACGGTGGGCAGATTGAGTTGCCATGAGTGCCACCGGTCGCCAGCGTCGAACGAAACATACATGCCGTTCTCGGTCCCGGCATACAGCAGTCCAGAGCGCTCCGGGTCCTCGCGGATGACCCGCGCCCAGTGCTCATCGTCAATGCCGTCAACGATGCGGGCCCAGGTAACGCCATAGTCCGTTGTGCGGAAGAAATATGGTGTCAGGTCGTTGAACTTGTAGCGGCTGACCGCAATATACGCGGTGCCCGCCTGGTGGGGCGAAGCCTCGATCGAGTTGATCAGGGCCTCTCCTGGAGACTCACCTCCGCGACCCATCTGCACCACCGCCTCGGGGGTGACGTCGTTCCAGGTGCTGCCGCCATCCCGACTCAACTGCACCAGCCCGTCGTCGGTCGCCGTCCAGATCAAGCCTGCCTGCACGGGCGATTCGGTGACATAGAGGATCGTGTTGTAGACCTCGCCACCAGCGTTCTCGTTGGTGAAAGGGCCGCCGCCAATCTGCTGTTTCTCCACGTCGTTGCGCGTCAGATCGGGTGATATCTGGTCCCATGACTGGCCGCGGTCCTCGGTGCGGAACAGCACATTGCCAGCCTGATAGATCACCCCCACACCGTGTGGAGAGCCGACGACCGGGTTGTTCCAGTTGAAGCGGAACTTCTGATCGATCGGGTTGACGCCCAGACTGAACTCCGGGTACGCACGAATCGGCTTACGCTCGCCACTGACCCGGTCCCAGACATCGATGTCGCCTTCGATGCAGGTGCCATAGACGTAGCGAGGCGTGGCCGGATCGTCGAATGCCAGGTAGGCGCTCTCGCAGCCCGAGACGCTGTAGAAGTCGCTCCAACCGATCACTCCGGGAGCAGCACTGACAATCCCCACGGCGGAGTTGTCCTGCTGGCCGCCGTACACGTGATACGGAAACTGCTCGTCAGCAATGACTCGATAGAACTGGGCCGTGGGTTGGTTCTGCTGTGTGGACCAACTCGCGCCGGCATTGAAGCTGACGTTGGCGCCGCCATCATTGGCGTTGACCATGATCTGGTTGTTCGTCGGATTGACCCAGAGGTCATGATTGTCGCCGTGCGGCACCCTGACGGGCTGGAACGTGCGGCCACCATCGATCGAACGCATGAAGGGCGCGTTGAGAACCACGACTGTGTTCTCGTCCTGCGGATCCGCGAACACCTCCATGTAGTACCAGGAGCGCGTCTGGATGGTGCGGTCGTCACTCAGGTGTTGCCAGGTCTCGCCACCATCGTCTGATCGATACAGCCCCCCGTCGCCGTACTCCGCCTCCACGATCGCATAGACGCGAGCGGAGTTGGCGCGCGACACGTCGACCGACAACTTGCCCATCGTCTCGGGCAATCCCGCGCTCAATCGGGTCCAGGTATCGCCGCCGTCCTTCGACTTCCAGATGCCGCTATCGGGGCCACCCGACTCGACGATCCACGGTCGGCGAATGTGCTGCCAGTAGGCGGCGTACAGAATCCGTGGGTTGTTCATGTCCATGGACAGGTCCGCCGCGCCGGAGCGCTCGGACACGTAGTGCACCTTCTCCCAGGTGGAACCGCCGTCCGTGGAACGATAAACGCCGCGATCCTCCGTCCAGCCGTGTGTTGCACCCTGCGCGGCGACGTACACCAGATCTGGATTCGTCGGGTGCACGCGAATACGCGAAATCACGCGCGTCGCTGCGAGCCCCATGTGAGTCCACGTGGTGCCGCCGTCGGTCGACTTGTAGACGCCGTCGCCGTGAGTGGTCATCACGCCGCGGACCGCGTGCTCGCCCATTCCAACGTAGACGACGTTGGGGTCGGACTCGGCTACAGCGATGGCCCCGACCGAGCCCGTCCGGAAGAAGCCGTCGGAGACGTTGTTCCATGTGGTACCGGCATCGCTCGTTTTCCAGAGCCCGCCGCCCGTGCTGCCGAAGTAATAGGTTTGCGGGTCCTGGAGCACGCCCGCTACGGCGACCGACCGTCCGCCGCGCGTCGGCCCGATATTGCGCCACCGCATGCTCGAGAAGTAGGCATCGGGATCGAAGGTTCCCTCGCCCTCTTGCGCGACGGCCACCGGGATCATGGTCGCCAGAGCGACCATGAGGAGCAGGCCACGCCGGGCCACCGAGGAGCGCGAGCGAAGGATCTGGAATGTGGGCATTGAGACCTCCGAGCGATTTCGAACTGCACTGAGCGCCACGCACAACTGCTTGGCCGTGACGACCGGAAAGAGGATTAGGCCATCAATGGCAACGAAACGCCAGCCGGATCAGGTCACGTGCGGAGCGGTCTCCGCCGCGAGATCAGCGCTCTGCGCGGCCACCGAGCAGGGCGAGGAACCCGGGCGCGAAGGCAACGGACCAGGCGGCGAAGTTGCGCCAGTAGAGCGCGCCGGGATCGTGGGGACCGAGCCAAATCCCCGAGATCATCCAGAACCCGATGCCCGACAGTACCGCGGCCACGATGCCGCGGATGATCGGCCGAGCGCCTCCTTCAGGGTGCGCCGCCGCTCGTTCGGCGATCTGCGCAAACGCGAGCCACAACCCCATCCACGCGATGAGCATGGCGGCGACTCCTACGAAAGGGAACAGGCCATAGAACACGACGGCCGCGAACGCCCCCACCATGATGCCTACGAGAGCCCAGGGCAGGATCCTCGCAGCGCCCACGAACCACGCCAAGGCCAGGCCGAAAACACCGAACAGCAGCGCGCCGTGAACGAGACCGTACACCGCGCGATGTTCCGGTAACGCCGCCGCCCAAAACGCGTCCGCGAACGTGCTGACCGCCGCCATGATCAGCGTACCCAGAACGATCCCGCGAACATCGCTCGATAGACCTTTCATGGCCCTTCCTGTTGCCAACTACCAGCGCGCCAAACGAAAGCCCAGACTCGGGCCAACGTCCTGCGGTCGGTGTGTATAGCGAAGAGCGCAGCGCGCGCTGTCCGCCCCGAAGACCCAGCTACCGCCGCGGATCACCCGCAACGCGGAAGCACAGGAGCCGAGTGGATCCTCGACCTGCCCCGCAGGATACTCGCAGTACAGATCGGCGGTCCACTCCCACACGTTGCCGTTCATATCGAACAGGCCCCAGGGATTGGCGGCGAAACTGGCGACCGGCATCGTGCGCTGGCGGAACTCGCCCGCTGCCTGGCCAGCAAGCGGGTAGTGCCCGTCGTAGTTGGCGTGGTCCGTATCGAGCTCATCACCAATGCCGAACACGCTCTCGGTTCCAGCCCGACATGCGTACTCCCATTCCGCCTCGGTCGGCAACCGGAAGTCCACTCCCTCGAGGGTACTCGCACGCGCGAGAAACGACTCGATCTCGTGCGCGCTGATCTCCTCCACCGGACATTTGGAGCAGTCCGCGAAACGGCTCGGATTGGCGCCCATGACGCTCTCCCACTGGGCCTGGGTTACCTCCGTCGTAGCCAGGTAGAAAGGCCGCGACAGAACGACCTCGTGTTGGCGTTCCTGTGCCTCCCTGCCCGGCTCGTCGAGCGGACTCCCCATCAGGAAGCTGCCGGCAGGTATGCGCACGAACTCCTGGTCGAGCGAGGTGGCGACCCACGCGTCGCCCGGCATCGCACAGCTCACTCCGCCGGCGCCAAGCGTCAGCCATAGAGCCCAGCCCGCTACCCGGCTCACCTGCGCGACCGAGACCGGACCGGTCGATGCCCGACCTGCACGGCGCAACTAGTGAATCAAGTGCAGCTCGGACTGCCGCCGCAACGACCAGCGGCGCTCGCCCGTGGGAGTAACCTCGGCCTCTTCCTCGAGCATCATGCGTACCCGTTGCCCGTCCCATTCAGGTATTGCGGTCGTGACCTGCAGTTCGGTCGAGAACCACATGTTCTTCAGCACCGGAACATCGCCACGCCCCGGCACGCCCTCCTGGTAGTCCCACATGCCGATGAGCGGGCCCGCACCATGCCCATGGTCCCCGATGGGATGGGTGTACATGGTGCCGTCGAGCCCCTCGGCTTTCATCGCCGCGAGCGTCTCGTATAGAACCTCGTTGCCGGTGCGGCCCGGGACCATCTCTTCAAGAAGGATGTCCTGGAGCCGATTGGCGTTCGCCAGCGCGACCTGCAGCCCTTCGGGCGCCGAGAACTCACCCTCGCGCAACACGTAGCCCATGTGTTGCGTATCGGTCGCCATCCGCATTACGTAGATGCCGAAATCCGTGTGCAGCACGTCGCCGCGCTCGATGACCGGGTTCGCCGGCATCTCGGCGGAGGACACGCCCTGACGCTGAACGCTCACCGACGGCTGAAACCAGGTGCCAAATCCGAGATCGTGGACCCGTTGCCGCATCCACCACACCACCTCGTCGGTGGTGGTCACCCCCGGCGTGATCACCGCGTTGGAGAAGGCCGTCGCGATGATCTGGTGGACGTATGTCTGCATCTTGCGATAGGCCGGCGTCATCGAGGGCACGCGCAGCGCCAGATAGTCGATGGCGATGCGCGGATTGCGGACCACGCGCGAGGCGTACTCCTCGCCAATCGCGTCGCGCATCTGTTCCCATTCCGCGGCGGTCAAACCGTCGGCGAAGTTGTGTTCGGGGTGGGCATTTACCGCGATCACCTTCGGGTCGCGCTCGCTGATCACGTCGGCCAGCAGCAGCCACTGCTGGCTGCCCCAGAGCTCCGCCTGCACGCCTTCTTGTTCCGTAGGCTGCGCAGCACGATAGGCCTCGTACAGACCGCCCATGGAACCGCCTCCCAGCGCCAGTCGCTCGACACCGAGCTCCTCGCCACGGTCGAAGAACACGTAGATCGTACGCCGGCGCGCGGCGAAGCTGGTCGCCGAAACCAGCGCGCGAAACACGGGGTCCTCGTTGTACTCGCGCATGGGCACGACCCACATGTCGACGCCCTGCTCGCGCATGACCGCCGGCAGATTGGCCTCGAGCCGCTCCTGCAGCCAGCGCTGCTGCAGGGCTGCCTGTTCTTGCAGCGTGCCGAACGGCCGATCCTGGCGAAAACCGGATTCGTGCTGCGCCGTAGCCGGCGCGACGTTGGCGGCGATGAGGACAAGCAACGCGACGAGGCACAGCCTACGGATCGACATCTGTGAACTCCGGTCAAGAGGCGATTGTTGCTGCTTCTGTACCGCGTCCGGAGATAGGACGCAAACGGCCAGATCGCGCGCTACCCCTCTCCGGCTCGTCCTACTCGCTATGCAACGCCTCCGCGGGATCGAGCATCGAGGCCTGCCGGGCGGGCAGGAAGGCCGCCACCGCCGCCACCGACAACAGGACCGCGGCGGCGCCAAACATGACCGTCGGATCCGTCGGGTCGAGGCCATACAGCTGACTGCCGAGTCCGCGCACGGCGAAGTAGGCGCCAAGCAGCCCGAGCGCACCGCCAACCGCAACCGTTCGCATCTCGCGCATGACCAGACCCACCACGTCGGCACGCCGCGCCCCGAGAGCCATGCGCACACCGATCTCGCGGCGCCGATGGGCCACGCTGTAGGCCAGGATTCCGTACAGACCGATGCATGACAGCAGCAGGGCGACGGTGCTCAGACCACCGGAAAGTTGGGCGAACGTGCGCGCCACCGCCACGTTTCCACGGACCACTTCGCGATGCGGTTCAACCTCGCGGAGTGGCACGTTGGCGTCCAGCTCACGCATCGCCGCACGGGCACCCGACGCCAGATCCTCCGGCCGACCCGACGCCTTCAAAGCTAACGTCTGCCCGCCCAGTCGGGTCCGTTGCGAGTACAACAGGTGGACGGCCGGACCAGGATCGTCGCCAAGATTCTGGTACTTGATGTCATCGACGACGCCAACAATCTCGAGTTCGATGGCGTTCTCGCCGCGGCCGAAACCGACGTGCCGCCCCAATGGATTGCTGCCCGGCAGATAACGGTCGACGAGGCTCCGATTGACGACGGCGACCTTGGTCGACCCTGGCCCGTCACCCGGCCCGAACAGGCGCCCCTGACGGGCAACGATATCGAAGGCATCGAAGAACCCCGCGTCCACTACGTTCACGAAAGAACCCACGCGCTCACCCTCGGCGGGCTCGTATCCTTCAACTCGCACGGTCGCGGTCGTCATCGACCCGCTCGCCGGCACGTGCGACGCCATTCCTGCTTCCATGACCCCGGGCACCCGCCGCAGCCGCGCCAGTGCCTCCTCGTAGTACGCCGTCAGCTCGGGCCCTTCGTACCCGCTCGAACGCGGGTCAATGCTGATGGTCAGAACACGATCGCCGTCGAAGCCGGTGGCCTCGCCCGTTAGCGCCGCGAGAGAACCGACGAACAACCCCGCTACGACCAGCAACCCGATCGACAGGGCAACCTGGGCGACCAGCAACACACGGGCAAGTCCGAAACGACTCGTGCCACCCCGCAGGGGTTCGTCCTTCAAGGCAGGGGTCAGGTCGACACGCGTGGCGCGCAGCGCCGGCACGATGCCGAAGAACAGACCCGTCACGCTCGCCGCCAGGCCAGTGAAAGCCAGGACCCGCCAGTTCAAAGTCAGGCCGAGCTGTGCGCCCTGCAGGTCCAACACAGGCAACAGCAGATCCCGACCAACGATGGCCAGTGCGGTTCCGAGCCCGGCGCCGATCCCGGCGAGCAACAGGCTCTCCGAAAGCAACTGACGAGTAACGCGCCATCGGCTCGCTCCCAATGACAGCCGCACGGCGATCTCGCGCGAACGAGTACTGCCACGAGCGACGAGCAGGTTGGCCAGGTTGACACAGGCGATGAGCAGCACGGCGACCACCACGACGGCCACCGTCATCAGCGGCTTCACCACCAGGCTACGCGCCTCGGTCATACCTCTGGCACCCGGCAGCGCCGTGACGTACATCGGACTGTCGGTCACCTCGAGGTCGGCCTCCAGACTCTGGGCGAATACCAGAGCGCCCGCCGCCTCAGCCTGCTCCAATGTTGCCGACGGCTGGCGCCGGCCGAGAATGTGCAGCCACCAGTAGTCGCCCCGCGCCAAGAGTTCGCGATCGCGCATCACCGATGCCTGATGAGCAAGCGGCACGGTCACCGCTGGTGCCCGCCCGAGCTGCAGCGCGCCGTCAAAGCCCGGCGGACTGACCCCGACGATCGTCAGCGGCGCGCCGTTGACATGCACGACGGATCCCACGGCCTCGTCACGGCCGCCGAAACGCGTCTGCCAATAGGCGTGGGAGATCACCGCTACGGGTGCAGCGGCCGGGTCGTCATCGGCCTCGTTCAGCAGGCGCCCGCGAAATGGCACCAACCCCAGTAAGTTGTAGTAGTTGCCCGCAGCCACCTGGCCGCTGGCCAGCTGCGCGGCTCCGTCAACACGGATGTTGAGGCGATACAGATCCGCAAACGCCGTGACCGCCACGAAGGGGCTCTCGGCGTCGCGGAGGCGTTCGTACATCCGATAGGAGAACGAAGAGCCCTCCATGTGGCCCTGATCGTTGGTCAGCGCCCAACCGCTCTGGCTGATATCGGGCCAGTCGTCACTCGCTCCGGCCATGTGCAGGACGACGAGTTCGTCGGGCGCCGCCACGGGCAGTTGACGCAGGATGGTGGCATCAAGAACCGTGAACACCGCAGTATTGGCGCCGATGCCTACGGTGAGCGAACCTACCGCGATGATGGTGAACACCGGGCTCTTGCGAAGAATGCGCAGCCCAAAGCCGAAGTCACCCAGTACAGACCTCAGACGACTCGGCCGCCTGCCGCCCGACGGCGAGCCCGCGCCATGGCCGAAGGTACGTCGGGCATCGTCGAAGCGTGCCGCGAGCCCGTTGCGCAGGAGATCCCAGCCCACGGCGACCTTCGAGCGCCCCCGCCCGGTCGCCGAGAAGTCCTCGTACAGGGCGAGCAGATCCATCCCCAGGCTCAACCTGAAGCGCCGCGGGAAGGCCAACAACGCGCCGCGTATCATCCAATCCTCCCGGCGCTGTGTCTTATCCGACATGCTCGTGCCCACCCGTTGCGAGAACGTTCGCGGCCACGCTGGCGAGGATCTCCGCCTGGCTCGAAAGGAGCCTCCGGCCCGCCGCCGTTATGGCGTAGTTCGCGCGCCGCCCGTTGGAGGTCTCCGCCTCGCCTGCCCGCGCCAGTAGATTGGCCCGCTCCATGCGGTACAGAACGCGATAGACGTCGCCCGGGCGTAACGCCACGGCACCGTCGGTCATCTCTTCGAGTCTCTGCACGATCCCGTAGCCATGCAGCGATCCCTTCTGCAAGACCGCCAGGACGAGGAAGTCGATCTGTTTCAGGTTGCTCTGGTTCTTGGTTTCGGTCGATCTCATGATCTCCGCCTATGCGTATGTTGCGTATATACGTAATATACGCATAGCCAGAGAGAAGAACAAGTCCGCGCCGGTGCTGAGTCTTCGATACGAGGATGGCGCTACAAGTCTGCCGGTGTGCCGAGCGGCCGGGCGAACACGTCGAGGCCGCGCACGAGCTCATGGAGTTCCTTCATCTCGCGGGCATGAAACGGCCTCAAGGGCAGCCGCACATCGCCGCAATCGACGCCCATTAGCGCCATGATGGCCTTGCTGGCACGCACCACTCCGTAGCGTTCGAGCACGACGTTCAACTCCAGTGCCTTGGCGTGTTCCTCCCGCGCAGAGGCAATGTCGCCTACCTCCATGGCTTGGTAAATGCGCCGATACACGGGCGCGGCGAAGTTGAAGGTGACGCCGATCGCGCCGCGAGCGCCCAGCGTGATCGCGGGCATCCAGGTCTCTTCGTAGCCGATCAACATGTTGAAGGGCGGATCGAGACGCTGGCAGCGGGCGTACGTACGCAGGTCGGTCGAAGTGAACTTGGCGCCCCGCAGCGTCGGGATTCTCAGCCGCCCCCATTCGAGAAGTTGTTCGGTGGGAAAGCGAACGCCGTTGAAGTCGGGAGCGTCGTAGAAGTAGAAGGGCAGGTCCGGGGCGCCGGCAGCAATCGCGGCCAGGTACTCCACGAGTTCCTCCAACGTCTGCGGCTTGTAGTAGATCGGCCCCATGGCCGCGATGGCCCAGGCCCCCGCCTTGGCCGCGTGCTCGGCCAGTCGAACGGCGTCGCGAATGCTCGCGTGTCCGACGTGCGCGATCACCGGGTACTGGCCTTCGCTCACACCCACCCACGCGTCGAGCACGGTGCGCCGTTCGCTGCAACTGAGTGAATGGCCCTCGCCGGCCGTGCCGCAGAGAAACACGCCGTCGACACCGGACTCGACAAACAGCTCGTACTGCTTGCGGATCTTGCTCGCATCGAGCCGACCAGCAGCATTGAAGGGCGTGATGGCTGCGGCGAGCAGCCCGGTGAAGCCGGCCTTGCCGCCGCTTGTGTCGGTGTCGTTCATTCCGTGCTTTCCGGGGAATCGGTAAGAGAATCGAAGCTGCGATCGAGAACGGGATACTCCGCCCATTCATGGAAGTCGAAGTGCCACCATTCGTATTCGTATACCGCGAAACCTTCCGCCTCCATCGATCGGCGGAGCAGCTCGCGGTGCCAGCGCTGGCGATCGGTGCCGCCCGGATAGAACGGATAGGACCGCTCCGTAAACTCATCGTATCCACCGGTCATGGCCACCGGCTCCCCGGTGGCCAGATCTACCAGGGTCAGATCGACCGCACAGCCTCGATTATGCCGCGAGCCCCGAGCTGGATCGGCAACGAACTGCTTCTTGTCCGCGGGCGTCGCATCCCAGAACATCTTGGTCGCAAGCCACGGTCGGTACGCGTCGTATACGAGCAGGCCGAAGCCCTGTTCCGCCAAGTTACGTTGCACGCGCACCAGCGCCTCGGCCGCTGGACGCTGCATGAAAGCGCGCGGCTGCTCGTAGAACACCGCGCCCATGAAGTTGTTGGTCGTGGCATAGCGAATATCGAGACGGATCTCCGGCTCCAGTGTGGTCAGCTCCACCAGGTCCGGCGTGCGCAGCCCTTCACCTTCCACCGGCGGCGTCGCTTCCAGCGCTGCAGCGCGGAGTTCCTCGACCGACCGAACGGGGTCGATCTTGAAGGTCGGCCCCTGTCGCGCCCCTGACACTCGATCCAGGGTCACGCCGTCGAGCTGCAGGCCGGCATCCGGACTGCCGGACTCCGCCCACCGCAACCGCGCCAGTCGCATCGCATTCTGCGCCAGTTCGAGGCCATCGGCGTCAGCCTCCGCGGCCACCAGGTGCAGATCGCCGATCTGAAGCCACAGTCGCCCTTCCCACTGCAGCAGGTAGAACCGGAGGGGCGCACTGTGGTCCTGCGCCAGATTGTAGAGGCCTAGAACTCGTTCCACGGCGGGGGCAGCCGGGGGCCGTCGCGGTCCGGGGTCCCGGTGCCATGTTGCACCCCTGAAGGTGAGCCCCTCCGCCGCCTGTTCGAGCAGCTCGCTCTCGAAGCCGTCATTGCGTGGCAGCCACAACACGAGATCCCCGTTGTCCCAGCGCACCGGTGCGTCCGCGACCCCGACCATACGTCCGGCCAAGCCGGACTCGCCGCGGAATAGTTCGAGTACCTCGCCGTCGCTGCTATTGACGTAGCGTCCGCGCAGCCGCGTGCTGACCTCCGCCTCGGGCGTCGTGCCGGGCAGTGCTGCGACCGCGGCCTCACGACGTTCGGCAGCAACAGCCAATTCGAGTAGCGGCCGACTGCGCGCAGCCTCGGGCGCCGTGCACGCCGGAAGCAGGCATGCGAGGGCCAGCCACGCCCGGCTCCGCCTCACGGCGTCAGCAAGACCTTGGTGCACTGGTCGCGCTTCTCATCGAAAAGCCGGTAGGCCTCCGGGCCCTGCTCGAGCGGGAAGCGGTGCGAGATCACGCCGTCGATGGCGAGTTCGCCATCGCGAACAAACGGTGCAAGGCGCTCCATATATGCACGCGCCGGACAGCGACCGACCCGATAGGTGAGGTTCTTGTCGTAGGCCTCGGCCGGCGTAAAAGCGAACTCGGTTTCCGTGTGAACGCCCACCGACGACACCGTCCCACCCGGGCGCACGAGTTCGATTGCTGACCGATGTGACTCGAAACTGCCGACGGCCTCCATGACCGCATCGGCGCCCCTGCCTTCCGCCGCCTCGTGAAGCGCCAACACCGGGTCCTCGCTCCTGAAATCGATCGGCACGGCGCCAGCTAGGCGCGCCAGCTCCAGTCGTTCCGGCACCGTATCCACGGCGTAGACCATCTCGGCTCCGAGGTGTCGGGCTCCGAGAATCGCCATGATGCCCACCGGCCCGCAGCCGATAACCGCGTAGAGCCCTTCGGGGTGAATCCCGGCCTGCTCGGCGCAGAAGTACCCTGTCGCGGCCACGTCGCCCAGCAGCAGCGCCTGTTCGCGAGTCACGCCCTCGGGCACCACCGCCAGAGTGCTATCGGCCAGGGGCACGCGAACGGCCTCGGCCTGTCCGCCCTGGAGTCCTTCTCCCATCCCGACCCAGCCAAAGAGCTGGCCGCGTTCGCAGCGGCTCGTAAGGCCGGCCCGGCAGTAGTAGCACTCGCCGCAATTGGTCGTGAACGGGCAGTAGACATGGTCACCGACTTTGATCTTGGCAACCTCGGGCCCGACCTCCACAACCTCGCCAACGAACTCGTGCCCCATGACGGCACCGAAATCCAGACCCTCCTCGCGCTCATGATACGGATGCAGGTCTGAGCCGCAGATGCCAGCAGCGGCGACGCGCACGATGGCGTCAAGGGGCTGCTCGATCCGCGGATCGTCTACCGATGTGTATTCGACGTCGCGGAACCCCGCGAAGGTAATGGCTTTCATACCCTCGATAATACAGCCATGGCCGGGAAGCGACACCGGCGCGCGGGTTAGAATCGGCGGACGGAACTCTCCCCGGGAGCACCTCCATGGACACGCTGCTGCAGGACTTTCGTTACGGCGCGCGGATGCTCGTCAAACGCCCCGGCCTCACCGCGATCGCGGCGCTATCGCTGGCCATGGGAATCGGTGCCAACACCACGATCTTCACCATGATTCGGGCTGTCTTCCTGAGCCCGATCCCGGTCGCTGATCCCGGGCGTCTCGTGGAGATCTACACGCAGGATGCGCGCGGCACGTCGTTCCAGTACGCCCCCTCCTCGTACCCGAACTCTCGCGACTACCGCGACCAGAACAGCGTGCTCGAAGGCATGGCGATCTTTCTGGGAGGCCGGGGCGCGGCGCTGCGTGTGGATGGCGACGACGCGGCACCGCAGAACGTCCCGACCACACTTGTTTCAGGCAACTTCTTCGACGTGCTCGGGGTCGAGGCGGCAGCCGGCAACCTCCTGCATCTGGACGTAGCGGAAGACGATCGTCCGGGAGCCCACGCCCAGGTGGTGCTCAGCTACGGGCTCTGGCGCAACCGCTTTGCCGCCGATCCCGCAGTCGTGGGCAGCACCGTGATGCTTAACAACTTTCCGTTCACGGTCGTCGGCGTAGCGGCGGAGAACTTCAAGGGGACGCAGTCGGTCGCCAACCCTGATCAGGTCTGGGCGCACTCTTCCATGAGGCAGCAGCTGCTGCCTCCGCGGTTTGTCGAGTTCATGGACGACCGTCGGGCACTGATAACCCTGGCGATCGGAAGACTCAAGGAGGGCGTGACCCTCGAGCGGGCCCAGGCCGAGTTCAGGGCGATTGGCAGTCGGCTGGAACAGGAGTACCCGGAGCCAAATGAAGGGCGCACCGCCCAACTCGTCGAGTTCTCGCCGATCAACCCGAACCAACGCGGACAGTTCTCGGGTGCTGGCACCCTGCTGATGGCCGTGGTCGGCCTTGTACTGATGATCGCCTGCGCCAACGTGGCCAATCTGCTGCTGGCACGCGCTGTCGAACGCGAGAAGGAAATCGCCGTGCGCGTGGCTCTGGGTGCGCGGCGCATACGACTAATCCGCCAGCTACTGAGCGAGAGCGTTCTGCTAGCTCTCGCGGGCGGTGCTCTGGGGCTGCTGGTTGCGGTCTGGAGCCGCGAGATCCTGTGGAGCTTCCGGCCGCCGTTTCTCAACGCCAACGCCGTCGACCTGTCCATCGACCCGCTGGTGCTGGCCTTCACCGTCGGTGTGTCGTTGCTCACCGGAGTCGTATTTGGTCTCGTCCCCTCGCTCCAGGCCTCGAACCCCAATTTGAAAGAGACCCTGCAGGAAGGCGGCCGCCGCGGCACCTCCGGCACCAGCAAGTTATGGCTGCGCAGCGGTCTCGTGGTGGCCGAGGTTGCGCTGTCCGTCGTCACCCTGGTGGGCGCCGGTCTTTTCGTGCGCAGCATGCAGAATGCGCAGCAGATAGACCCGGGCTTCGAGACCGAACGCCTTGGAATGATGTTCCTGAATCTCGACAACGTCGGCTACGACGCTGGCCAACAGGAGCAGTTCTACCGGGAGCTGCTGGAACGAGCCGTCGCCTTGCCGGGGGTCGAGTCTGTGGCGGTCTCGCAGAATTTCCCATTTGGCGGAGGATTCCTGCGCAGCGTGTTCCCGGAGGGCAAAGAGGTGGACCCGGAGACACGGGTGCTGACCACGACCAATCCTGTGTCGCCAGGCTACTTCGCGACGCTCGGGATTCCGCTCGTGCGCGGGCGTGACATCAGCGATCTCGACACGGCCGACTCGCGCTACGTGGCCGTCATTAACGAAGCCATGGCCGAGAAGTTCTGGGCGGGCGAGGATGCCCTCGGGCAACGATTCAACTTCTTCGGAGAGGAGAACACGGTCGAGATCGTCGGTGTGGTGGGCGATCAGATCATCCAACTCGGGCAGCCTGCTGAGGCCATCGCCTACACGTCACACCTGCAATGGTTCGCCGGCGCGCGCACGCTGAACGTGCGCACCGCGGGCGAGCCCGAGCAAGCGCTCGGTGCCGTTCAGGGTGTCATTCGACAGATGGAACCCAATCTCCTGATCGGCGCTCCTGCAACGATCCGACAGACGCTCAACCAGCAGCTATGGGCTCCCCGTATGGGCGCCGGCCTGCTGACTATCTTCGGCGGGCTCGCGCTGTTGCTGGCCATGATTGGCGTCTACGGAGTCATGTCGAACTCCGTCGATCAACGATCCCACGAGATGGGCATTCGCCTGGCACTCGGCGCCCGCCGCGGCCAGGTGATCGTCCTAATGATCCGCCAGGGCATGCTGCTTGTCGGCTCCGGCCTGGCGGCAGGGCTGCTGGTCGCCGCCATCGCGGGGCGTCAGGTGCAAGGGATGCTGTTCAATCTGTCGGGCGTGGACCCACTGACCTACGCCACCGTCGCGGCAGCACTGCTCCTGGTGGCCCTACTGGCCACCTACCTGCCGGCCCGTCGCCTGACAGCAATCGACCCGGCCTTCGCACTACGCGGGGAGTAGTGCGGGGAGGGCCCTGCCCTCTCAGTCGTTACGAACCCTGTCGAAGGTCGACTTGCAGCTGCGGCATATGTATTGCGACGTCAGCATGTGGCAGCCGTAGACGGAGACCGGTTCGGTGTCGGAACTCCCGCAGAAGGCACAATCGGCCTGGGGCATGGCCTGCCGAGGGAGCACCGGTCGATGCCGCCGCGCCGCGCCTTCACGGCGAGGGAATTCGAGCACCTTCGAGGCCACGTCTCAGTCCTCTACGCCCATCGCGCGGGCGTGGGCGCCGGTCAACATCGCGAAGGAGGCTTTGTCGAAATTCGGCGGGCCTAGTCGCCGCGAGGCCGGGTCCCATCCCTCCAGATCCGGCTCGGCAGCCAGCGTCCAACCATCGTCCGCGGCGGCCACGCCTACTTCGAGCCCCTGCAGCATCGGCATCACCATGGCCACAAAGCGTTGCCTCAGGGTGGCCGCATCGGCATCCAGGATGCCGGCTGCGGCGAGGCGATCGAGACTGTTGTCGGCTCCAACCGGACCGAACCAGGCCAGACAGTCGGTCCACGCAGCCAAGATCGCCGCACTGAACCGCTCGACGATCTCTGGCGGCGCCGTCCACATCCGTTCGAACCAGGCCTGCGCGTGGAGCGTGTGGTACTCCTCCTCTGAAACCGCCTTGCGAAGTCGCTGCGCGATCGGCGCCACGTTGCCGTTCATGGCGGATTCCAGATTGACCGTCAGCAACGCGTCGACCAGGCCATTCAGCGCGACCACTTCGACCCAGCTGGGTGCCGGTCGATCGAGCGAGGCCATGTTGCGCCAGGTGGCCTGATCCGTGTTGCGGGCGTCGTTGCGCGGGTCCTCGTCCATCTTTGCGAGCACGCCCCGCAGCAGGCGCGCATGTCCCATTTCATACTGGGCCATCGCCGAGATCGTCACGTCGGCTTCCAGTTCAGGCGCACCCGTCGACCACTCCGCGTAGCGGAGCCCAAGGACACTCTTGCTGTCGGCGGTCGCCAGGAGCCAATCTGCCAGATCCTGCCGCAACTCGGCGGGGAGATCCTCTGTGCGTTCGTACATCGTTATTGTCCTGCGTGTGACTAGCTCTTCGGGTCGAGCAGCAGCTCGAGATCGAGCACCGGAATGATCGCGCTGCGCGGCACGACCACCAGCTCGGCCCAGTTCTCTTCATCGTAGGTATTGCGTGCGTAGACCCGGGCGAACACGTCGCTGGTGGCCCGCACCGTGCCGATATGACCGAGCGGTTCCTCGCGTTTGTGCCGAGCGAAGACCTCGTAGAGTTTCTTGTTCATCTTCTGGCAGCCCGTGGAGCACCGGCGGGAGCAGTCCCCGCCGACTCAGACTCAGAGTGTGATCCCGTATCGCTTCATCTCGTCGCGGCCGCACCCCGAAATCCGGGACGCGGTCCAGTTCACTTCCCACGTCTCCTCGACGTTGACGGTCGCGACATCCGCCTCGCGCAACAGCCGCTGCTGAATGTCTTCCTTGATGATGGTGACCGCAGGGCACGCGGTGGAGGTGAAGGTCACATCGACCTCGACCGCATCATCGACACGGCGGATGTCGCAGACCAGACCCAGGTCGACAACATTCACCGGAATCTCCGGATCGAGCACGTCCCGCAGCGCTTCCCAAAGCGCCGCGGTCTCGGGCCGGATCTTGCTGGCGACATCCGCCGCCGGCATGGCGCGCAATCGCTCAGCCGCCCCGCTGCAACCGCTTCCCGTGGCCGCCACTACAGGTCCTTGAACATCCAGCGAAAATCGCCTCGCGAACGCTGGATTTCCTCGATCATGGCCTCGTTGCGCGGCCCGCGGCCCTTCCAGCGAGTCACCACCTGGTCCCAAGTGATGTGCTCGTCCCACAGCCACACCTTCTCGATAGCGTCGAACTGCAGCGGCAGGTCGTACTCGAGCTCGTAGCCGGTGTCGTCAGCGTTGCGGTGCGCCGGAACCTTCAGCCCCAGGCTGTCGCAAAACGGCACGATCTCGCCCATCCAGACCTGGCGCAGCTGGTCGTTGGTGAGGCCCTTCATCTTGTAGTCGAGCTGGCTGCTGTGAGTCTTGAGCTTGTCCGGCAGCCCGAACCACTCGACCGTTAGCGGGAACATCCAATCGACAGCGTCCTGCACGAGCGTGCGGCCCTCGTCACCGCTGTCGACGATCTTCTTCATCCAGCGGCGACCGTGCAGCAGATGGAAGGTCTCCTCCTTGCTCACTTTCACCAGACCCCGCTTCCAGGGCCCGTACGATGTGTGGGCGAAGACATCGCCAAGCAACGTGTATCCGGCCTGGTCGTAAAGGGCGTTCGCGACACAGAGTTCGACCCAGCTGTCGAGCGGGATGTCGAACGCGTAGGGATAGCGAAACTCGCTGGGCTTGCGCTCGTACATCAGCCATTCGCGATCGACGCCGAGCTCTTCGAGAATCCGGTAGGCGATGTGGGCATGGCCCAACTCGTCCTGGATGATGGCCATCGCGGAGATCATCGCGTTGACTGAAGGAGCCTTGCGGGCGGCGTAGTAGTACGCCGGTGCGCTGAGCAGCTCGGTATCGCCGGAAACCGTGACGATGTGTCGGAGCTCGCGCTTGTACTCGTCCGTCATCTCGTCGACGGATTCGATCAGGCTCCCTTCGTGGACTTTCTGGCGCAGGATCGCGTCGGCGCTGCTCACGTAAGTTCCTCCGGAGGGCGGTGTGCTCGGGCGCCAGACTGGACGGCCACCCGCTAGCTACCTTAGAGCCAGCTTCGACAGCCGGCAAGCTGCGAAGGAACGTCGTACCCGGCCGAGAAGGCTCCGCTCCGACCGGCTACCGACCCGGCTCTTCGGGTCGTTGCGGGCGTCTCGGTAGCGCCGTCCATGGACCATCGGCCAGTTGCGATTCGAGCTGTTCGCGGCAGCGATGGCAAAGCAGCGTGTGCGCGAACAATGTCGCGGCGTGTCCAGGCTCCAGGGTGCCACGCAGATAGTGGGCAAACTCCAGCTCGCTTGGATGCAGCGAGCTGGAGTCCGCCGCACGGTCTGGTGTGCGCACTCTCTTCAGGAAGACACCTCCGCCGGTCGGGCCTCGGCCCACGCCATGATGGCCTCGTGATCGGCCTCGCCGAGAACGCCGGTCCACGCGGAGATCGCTCCGGTGGACGGATCCACGGCAACTGTGGACGGGTACCCGGAGACACCCAGAAGCGGCAGCACGGC
>JAJCXS010000010.1 GCA_029263335.1 Acidobacteriota bacterium
ATGAGATCACCACGCTTCACGCTGTCCAGTCCTCGGTGTCGCGCGTGGCGTCGATCCAATCGAGCGTGTCGCTCTCGAGCCGCTCGTTGGCCGCGGCGACAAGACTCTGACGACGGCACTCCTCGGCAAAGCCACGGGCCCGCGTGTCGGGTACCCACAGCTGTACGAGCCTTAGGCCTGCGCGCCGCATGCGCTCGCGATAACGCTGTACGGATTGGGCATTGGAAGTGCTCTTTGTCATGACATGCATTGTGACATGTCATGAGGTGTTTCACTACGTGATTCTCGACTCTCCCCTGGACAGACGGGCATGCCAGCCACTATTTCCAGAAGTTCTCTTGCTAAACAGACATTTGTCTGTTTAGATAATCCCACCCGCGCGGGACATGACCTTTTGCTCTTCGGATGCACCGGTCACCCAGGTCGTGGGCGGCAAACTCCTGCCCCGCCGCCCACGACCCCGGTGTTGTCTTCTCGTTTGCCCCACCCCACTGGTCAATGTCCGCTTCTGCCTATCTGGGCGGCTCGCTCGCCTACGTTCCGCTCTGGTGCAAGAGCAACTTTTCGTTTCTCGAAGGGGCGAGCGACCCGGCCGAGTTGATCGAAGAGGCGCGACACCTGGGGCTGCGCTCGATCGCCATCACCGATCGTGATGGCGTGTACGGCATCGTGCAGGCGCATGTGCAGGCCGAAGAACTCGGCATCCATCTGATCGTCGGATCGCAGATCACCCTGCAGGACAATTCGGTGATCACGCTATTGGCGATGAACCGCGCAGGCTATGCCAACCTTTGCCGACTGGTCACCAAGGGGCGACTGCGTAGTCCCAAGGGAAAATGCAGTGTCACCTGGCATGAGGTCGCCGACCACGCTCCCGGCTTGATTGCCCTGTGGGGCGGAGATCGCAGTTTGCTGACCCAATCGATCGATGAGAATGCGCCCTTCATCGGCGCCATGATCGATCCCTATTCAGCCGACTCGCCCTACACGCCCGGAATGCGTTTCGGGACCGGTGCCCATCTCGACACCGCACCTCCGGCGGGAGGCAAACACGTCGCGTTGCCGCCTACCGCAACCGAGGTCGCTGCCGACCGTATCGTCGACCTGTTCGAGTTCAGCGCAGCTCGTGAGCCCCGCACCCTCGAAGAAGTCGCCAACCTCTTGCGCGAGGCTTTCGGTCCACGGCTGTTCGCCATGGCAACTCGCCACTACCGTGCCGACGAACCGGCCATGGAACGCCGCCTACGCGATCGTGCTCGACGCTTTGAAATGTCAGTGGTTGCTGCTGCCGAGGTGCTTTATCACGTGCCCTCACGTCGGGAGGTACACGACGTTCTCAACTGCATCCGCCATGGCACGCAGGTTCCGACTGCCGGCCGCTGCATCAAAGGCAACGCCGAACATGCACTGCACTCGTCGCAGACCTTCGCGGCACTGTTCTCGGACGACCCCATCGCGGTTGCACGTACCCGCGAGATCGCCGAGATGTGTTCCTTCTCGATGAAGGAACTGCGTTACCGCTATCCCTCTGAGCAGTTGCCCGACGGCACCACCTCGATGGAGCACATGCGCGAACTCACCTGGGAGGGCGCGCGCAAGCGATACCGCGACAACGTCGGACCAAGTGGTACCCGCGGCCATATCCCGCCGTCCGTCAAACAACAGATCGACAAAGAACTGGCGTTGATCGACGACCTCGACTACCCCGGTTACTTCCTCACCATGCGCGAGATCGTTCGCTTCTGTCAGGAGCACGACATCCTCTGCCAGGGGCGCGGTTCGGCCGCTAATTCGATCGTCTGCTACTGCCTCGAAATCACCGCCATCGATCCGGTGAAGATGGATCTGCTATTCGAGCGTTTCATCTCCAAGGAGCGCGCCGAGCCGCCCGACATCGATCTCGACATCGAGCATGACCGACGCGAAGAAGCGATTCAGCACATGTACGCCAAGTACGGTCGCTCGCACGCCGCCATGGTCGCCAACATCATCCGTTATCGCGGCAAGTCAGCGGTACGCGATGTCGGCAAAGCCCTGGGACTGTCGGAGACTTCACTCGACCGGCTCTCCAAACTTGTCGGTCGTTGGGGGGGCCTCGATGAGACCGCGCTGCAACAAGCTGGCCTTGATCCGCACAACCCCACCATCCAGCACCTGGTACGACTCGCCAACGAGATCAGCGGCTTCCCACGTCACCTGTCGATCCACCCGGGAGGTTTTCTGCTCGGGCACGAACCGGTCCACGACCTGGTGCCAATCGAGAACGGCGCCATGGAGAACCGCACGGTAATCCAGTGGGACAAGGATGACGTCGAGGCGCTCGGCCTGTTCAAGGTCGACCTGCTCGGACTCGGAGCCCTGACCCAGCTGCACAAAGGCTTCGATCTGATACGTGAGCATCGCGGCATCGAACTCGGCATGGCCTCCGTGCCACACGACGACGAAGAGACGATGGACATGTGCTGCCGCGCCGACACCGTGGGCCTGTTCCAGATCGAAAGCCGCGCACAGATGTCGATGCTGCCGCGCCTCAAGCCACGGACGTTCTACGACCTGGTGGTGGAAATTTCCATCGTCCGCCCCGGCCCCATTACCGGCGGCATGGTGCACCCCTATCTGCGACGCCGCGAGGGCAAGGAACCTGTCGAGTATCCGCACGAGTGCCTCGAGCCGGTACTCAAGAAGACCCTCGGCGTGCCCCTGTTCCAGGAACAGGTCATGAAACTCGCCGTGGTCGCGGCCGACTACACCCCCGGCGAAGCCGACCAGCTTCGTCGCGACATGGCCGCCTGGCGCAAAACCGGCAGACTCGATCGTCATCGCGACAAGCTCATTACCCGCATGGTTGCCAAGGGAATCCGTCAAGAATTCGCTGAACGTGTGTTCGAACAGATCCGCGGCTTCGGTGATTACGGATTCCCCGAAGCGCACGCCGCGAGCTTCGCATTGATCGCCTACGCGACCGCCTGGATGAAGTGTCACTACCCGGCGGAGTTCGCGTGTTCATTGCTGAACTCGCAGCCGATGGGGTTCTATTCGGCGGCCACGATCATTGACGATACCAAGCGCCATGGAGTCGAGGTGCGGCCGGTGAGCGTGCTTTCGCCCGCGTGGGACTGCACGCTGGAACCGACATCGGCGAGCCCCGTGCAACATAGGGGAGCGATCCCCACCGATACTCCGATCAACACCTCGGCAATCGCGCTTGGCGATCTACCCACGACTCCGACGATCGCCCGGGGGCCCGGTGATCCAACACCAGCGCTGTCCCCTGCCCGTGGGCTTGCCGTGCGCATGGGCGTCCGTTACGTCCGCGGCACACGCACCGATGAGGGCCACCGGATCGAAACGGCGGCCCGCACAGCGCCGTTCACGTCGATCAACGACTTCCGTCAGCGTGCGCGTGTTTCTGAACGGTCGTTGCGCGGCCTCACCGAGGCAGGTTTTTTCGAGGTCTTCGAACCCTCACGTCGCGGGGCCCTGTGGCAGGTACACGGCCTGGTGGCCGAGAGCCCCGAACCCGAGCTACAGCCTGTCACTGCTACGGACGCCACGACCACCGAGATTGATGCCACGGAAATGGCTGTCACCGAACGTGGCGCCTCCACGGCCACATCCGCCGCCTACTTTTCCGATGGAACCACGCCACAGTTCACCGAACTGAACGATTACGAACAGATCACCTGGGACTACCGCACCGCGGATCATTCGGCGCGCGGACACATCCTCGAACCGCTGCGCCCACGGCTGGAAAAACTGGGGTTACCCGACGCCGCCGCGGTTTCCCGTATGCGCGATGGTGCGCGTGCCTCCTACGCCGGCATCGTGATTTGTCGCCAGCGACCAGGTACTGCTTCCGGCGTCGTCTTCATGACTCTCGAAGACGAGACCGGTTTCGTAAACCTGGTGCTGTGGCCGGACGTGTTCGAGAAGTTCAGCCTGATCGGCCGCACCACCTCGTTCCTTGGCGTCTCCGGCAAAATTCAGGCGCAGGATTCCGTTGTCCACCTCATTGTCGATAAGCTCTGGCAGCCTGAGCTTCGACTGAACCACGAGCGGCCCAGCCGCGACTTCCACTGAGTGAGGCCACGTGTCAGATCACGAGAAAGCCGAGCAGCAACCGCAACAACGCATCATCAACATCGACCAGGCCCAGTACATGGAATGGGGCAAAGGCGAACGCTACGAGGCCAACCTGGGAGCACTGGCGATGATGGTCGGTGCCGCCAAGCTCGGCTTCAACGTTACCCGGCTCGCTCCCGGCAAAGCCGCCTTCCCCTACCACCTGCACCACAACACCGAAGAGGTCTTCGTGGTCCTCGAAGGCAGCGGCCGCGTCCGACTGGCAGACGGAGAACATCCGCTCCGCCAGGGCGACGTGGTCTGCTGCCCTACCGGCCCTGAGGGCGGACACAAGATCTTCAACGATTCCGATACCGACCTCGTCTATCTGGCCATCAGCAACAAGGTATCGCTCGACATCGTCGAGTACCCCGACAGCAACAAGTGTGCGGCCATGGTCGGATCGCCGTGGGAGGGCATGGCGTTCCGCAAGGTCTTCCCTCAGGACGCCGACGTCGACTATTGGGACGGCGAGCAGATCGACTGAACCGGAGCAACGAAATGGCCTCTGATCAGGAATTCGTCGACTACGCCGTGGAACAGATCGACGAACGCTGCGGCGTCACGTCCAAGAAGATGTTCGGTGAGTACGGCCTCTTCAGCGCCGGCAAAATGTTCGGCATGGTCTGTGACAATCGTCTTCTCGTCAAACCCACCGAGAGCGGGCGTGCCTTCATCGGCAACGTGGTCGAGGCGGCTCCCTATCCCGGAGCCAAGCCCGCCTTCTTGATCGAGGACAAGATCGAGGACCGCGAGTGGTTGACCGAACTGGTGACGATCACCACGGAGGCCCTGCCGGCGCC
>JAJCXS010000011.1 GCA_029263335.1 Acidobacteriota bacterium
TACCAGCACCTAACCGTACAAAGCCCATTGCGCGCAGTCTTCTCCCGTCCGCTGGCAGCTTGTGGCCATGGGGAGCAACAGACGCTGAGCTTACCGGATCGGACGTTCACCACAGGCTGCTAGAGCTTGAGGCTCTCCTCCAGCTCACGCGACGACACGTACAATCGGTGCCCGTCGTATTCCGCCATCTTGGTCTCGAGGAGTTTCTCCAGAACGTTGGCGCCCAGCGTGTCACGCAGGTACGGGGAATCCTCGGCGCTCCGCACCGCGGCGTACAGGTCGTGGGGCAGCGAACCGATCCCCTGGCTGCGACGCTCGGCATCGGACATGTGGTAGAGGTCCTCGGTACTCTGCGGCCGCAGGTCCATTTCCTTGTCGAGACCATCGAGCCCCGCCGAGAGCATGACGGCGAACGCCAGATATGGATTGCAGACCGCGTCGGGGAATCGCAATTCGATCCGTGTCGCGACTTCCTTGCCCGGCTTGTACAGAGGAATCCGCACCAGAGCCGAGCGATTCGCTTCGGCCCAGGTGATGTAGACCGGAGCCTCGTAGCCTGGAACGAGGCGCTTGTACGAGTTGTACGCCTGGTTGGTGACCACGCACATCTCACGAGCATGGGCCAGAACACCGGCAAGAAAGTGCTTCGCCGTCGAGGACAGATGATTCTCGTCGTCCGCCTGATAGAAGCAGTTCTTGTCGCCATCGAAGATCGACAGGTGCGTGTGCATGCCGCTGCCGTTCTCGCCCGCCAGCGGCTTGGGCATGAAGGTGGCGTGTACGCCGTTGCGGCGCGCGATCTCCTTCACCAGCCACTTGTACGTCTGCAGCTTGTCCGCCATCTCCAGAGCACGGTCGTATTTGAGGTCGATCTCGTGCTGCGACGGCGCCACCTCGTGGTGGCTGTACTCCACCGCAATACCCATCGCTTCGAGCGCGAAGTGAGTGGCCTCGCGCAAGTCATCACCGGTATCCGACGGCACCAGGTCGAAGTATCCGGCATCGTCGAGCTTCTCGGTCGAGTGGGGCGAACGGAAGTAGAAGAACTCCGCTTCGGGGCCCACGTTCATGTGCGTGAACCCTTTCTGCCCCAGGCGTTCCAGCTGGGTGCGCAGGATGTTGCGCGGATCGCCGGCATAGCGAGTGCCGTTGGGGTTACGGACTTCGGCGAACATCCGTATGCAACGCGACGGTCCAATCTGGAACGGTATGAACTGCGCCGTTTCAGGCAAGGGGATCGCGACCATGTCGCTCTCCTCAATGCGCTGATACCCGTGAATCGACGATCCATCGAAACCCATACCTTCGTCGAAGGCCCCCGGCAGCTCTGCCGGCGTAATCTCGAAGGTCTTCAGGTTGCCGAGAATGTCGGTGAACCAGAGCCGGATCGATGTGATCTGGTGCTCTCTTACGAAGGAAAGAACGTCCTCGGCCGTCGACAACCGCAGCGGCGTCGGAAAGCCATCGACTTCCAGGTGTCGCGAGGTGTACTCGACCATCTGGTCGGAGAACTCACGCACCTGGTGAATAAACTCGTGCCCCTTGAACCCCATTGCGAGTCGCTCCCGTGCGTCTGATCGGCCGCTGGCCGACGGTCTACGGGTACCGCCTGTCGCCCCCACGACCGCAGTATGCCCCCCGGTAAGAGTGGGAGACTACCTTCGGCCCGGGGAAGCGTCAATTCTCGTCGCCAGATCCTTCGCAAACAGGCTGCGGCGGCTTGCCGCACGCGCGAAGCCACAATACGTTGTCACTCCGCACCGCTAACCGACGAGGCCATGAGCGATACCGACAAGCTGTTCATCTCGGCGCACCAGCTCAACGTCGACTCGGTTCGCCTCGGACGCCAGGTCTGGGCCGACGGATTTCGCCCGGACTTCCTCATCGGCATCTGGCGCGGCGGCACCCCTCCTGGGATCATCATTCACGAATATCTGCGCATGAAAGGCGTGGAGCCGTATCACACGACGATCAAGACGCAGTCGTACCAGGGGATGCAGCGGGGTAGCGGCGGCGTCGAGATCAAGGGGCTCGAGCACGTTATCGACGTGATCGAGGCCGACCACCAGCTGTTGCTGGTCGACGACGTGTTCGACACCGGCCACACCATGGCAGCCATCGTCGATGCCATTCGCACGCGCGCGCGGCGCAATTGTCCCGAGTGCCGCATCGCCACCGTGTACTACAAGCCCGAGCGCAACGAGACGGACCTGCAGCCGGACTACTTCGTGATCGAGACCAACGACTGGATCGTCTTTCCCCACGAACTCGAGGGACTCAGCGAGACGGAGATCCGCGCCAAGGGCGATGGCATCGCGGCCGCCGTGCTGGACGAGTAGGTCGCCCGCTCGGCTCCTGGTTACTGCGGCCGGTCGGTCGCGGCAAGGCGCGACACCGTCCCGCTCGCATCGATCCTGAACACGGCGCCGGCCTGCGGGTCCACGACCACGTAGCTCCCGTCGTCGGTGCGCACCAGACCCTGTGGGTTCACCAGCGGCTCTCCCCGCGCCAGAACGCTGATCTCGCCGCCTGCGGTGACATGGAACAGCGCCGCCGCATAGCCGTCGCTCACCACGAAACCACCGGCCCCGTCAGTCACCACATCGTGCGGAAAGTCGAGCGGCGGCCCCGCCGCCAGCGTCGACACCCGGCCCGAGCGCTCGACACGAAACAGCGCCCGGGCTCCGTGCGAGACCACGACGAAGTCGTCGCCGTCAGCAGCGATGCCCTTGGGACTGTCGACATCGGCGAACTCGGTGACCTCGCCATCGAGCGTGACCCGGAGCAGCACGCCGAAACCACTGCGCAGATCCGCCACCAATACCGATTCGTCATCGAAACGGACGAGCCCCTGCGGGATGTCGAGTTCCGTTGTGATCGTCGACAGCTGCCCGTCGGCGGCGACACGGTAGAGGCCAAAAGTGCCCGGATCGGCAACCAGATACCCATCGCCATCCGGGGCCGCTACTACGGCACGGGCCCCGTACAGTGGTGTCCGGGGCAGCCCTTCGCCGACACGAATCGGCGTTACGGCACCGTCGGACGCCAGGGCCAACAGGCCATGTGCCTGGAAATCCGCGACGACCCATCCGCCGTCCGCGGCGGCCACCAGATCCACCGGATAGACCAGTTGCTGCTGGGCGCTAGCGCCGAC
>JAJCXS010000012.1 GCA_029263335.1 Acidobacteriota bacterium
TGGCGCCACGCCAGCGGCTCGAACTCGAAGTGGACGCGCGTGACCAGTACGGCCGGCAGTTCCCCCCGGAGAACATGGCCCTCGGGTTCGACGACTACCGCTGTCGCTCCATACTGAACGTCGAGGACAGAGGTGAAGGGCGGCTGCGAGTCGAAGCCACGGCTGCGGAGGGTAGGTGCACGCTCGACATCTGGATGCCCAACAACCTCAATTTTCGCTGGCAGCTAGACGTCGAGATCAGCGCGGGAGCGCGCAGCAGCTATGAGCGCGCGGAGGCCGAGATCGTAGCCAACGCGCTCTACGCCGCGATCCTCGACCGCCAAGCCGACGCCGGTGGTTTCAGCGGTGCCGTGGCCGAAATCCAGTCGGGCAATCTCGATGCGCAGATCGATGCCATGACGCGCAGCAGTGAGTTCCAGCAAGTGCTGGCGGGAATGGCGGCGGAACAGGTTCTCGAGCAGTTCTACCGAGGCATCCTCGACCGCCAGGCGGACAGCGCCGGCGTGCGCCTCTACCTCAGCGAGATCCAGCGCCGACAGTACGCCAGCGTGCTACGTAAGCTCATCCTCTCGCCGGAATTCGAGCGTCGCCTACAGCGCTAGAGCTGCCAGCGCCGCGCGCAGCGCGTCGCCGCTCTCGTCGACCAGTGCAGCTTCGCCCAAACGACGAACGGCACCCGCGGCATCGTCGCGAGTCTGCAGTTCGGTGCGCGCCTCCATGATGGTATTGAAGTTACGCATGCCGCGAGCGTGCGTCTCGCCATAGCCCTTGATCAGTCGCTGGCAACGGGCGATCTCGACGGCTAGCTCGTAGTCCGACACTGCCACGTCGGCAATGTTTGCCAACCAGCGGTCGATCAACCTCATTTCGCGCGCGTATCGATAGGAGGATCGCCGCACCCTGCGCAGACTGGCGATACAGCGCAGCAGAACGAAACCTCGCAGCTTTCCCGTGGGGACGCGTCGACCATGGTTGATCAGCTTGTCGATCCCCGCGCGTAGATACTCCCGCGTCATGATGAAACGTCCGATTGGCGCTGGCAGCGCGTCCGTGAATTCCTGGACACTCGGATGCATGAACTCCACTGCGTACACCAGCTGGCCGGGCTCGGCTGCCACTTCTTGGCGCATACGCTCGAAGCGCTCCGACCGAGTCTTGAGATCGGCGACCCGAGCAGCGTCCTCGTACGACATCCATAGCGCCAGATGTCTTGCCGTCTCGCTGGTGAGTCGATAGCTTCCGTCAGCGCCACCGCCGTCGAGCTTATGGAGTTTTCCGAGGCGGTCGAGGTACGCCCCGGCGTAACGGAGATCCTGATAGTCGGCGGCACGACGGGCGCCTTCGATGACCAGCGGTCTGACCACCTGGGGAAACGTCTCCTGCACACGCTCATGCAGGGCCTTCGCCGGTTCGCTGAGCGGTGATGGACTTACGGACGAGGATCGCAGAGAGGCTGCGACCTCCTCTGATTCATCGACCGCCCCCGCAAATCCCGCCGCGAATCCCGCCAGGCTGCGCTCGGTAGCGAGGCCGCTACGTTCAATCGCCGCCTCGAACTCGGCCCGTTCGAAGGGCAGTCGACCGGAGCTGGCGAGGGCGCCCAACAGGACCGAGCTGATCACGCTGCCGGTCGATGCGGCCCGGCTCGCCATGTCGAACGTCAGACATTGCCGGGCAGCGCTCTGCAGCGCCTCGAGAATCGCGCCGCTATCAGCCATGCCGTCGCCGAGCGCCGCCTTCTCGACGACGGCGTACTCGCGATGAGATGACGCGATCACGGTCGTACGGTCGGCGCTGACCAACCCGCGCAGCACCGCTCTGCCGGCCTCGACGAGTTCCGCCGCGATCAGCAGATCCACGTGCCCCGGAATCGGCATCAGTGCCAGCACGGGGTCTCGTCCGATCGCTTCGGCCGCTGCTCTCGGGAAGAGCTCGATGTAGTAGATCGTGGCGCCGGTTCGCTGAGCGACACCTGGAACCGATGTCGCCTGGGCCAGGTAGCCACCCTGCTCGGCGATGTCGACGATCCAGCGAGACAGAACACCTCCCCCCTGGCCGCCCATCGCGGAGATGACGATCGACAACGCGGCGGGGGTTTGCTCGGCCATCGTCGCGGCCACTTCAGACCGCGCGGGCCAGGCGCTTACGATCCGCCCGCCGTTGCATGCTACCGATGAGCGCACGGCGAACCGATCCGAGCAGCCGGTCCAGGAGATTGGGATTGAAAATGACCTCGGCGCGATAGAAGGAAGGACACAGCGCTGCCGCATGGGCCACCGAGCCGCAGACGCCACACCCCACACAGGTGTTGTCAACAAACGCCACCGGATGCTCGCGCAGCGGATCAGGATTGGGTTTGATCGTGAGCGACGGACAGCCCGATAGACGCACGCAGGCATGGTCGCCCGTGCACGTGTCGCTATCGACGCCAAACCGCTCCTTCACCGCACGTCTCCCGTCGCTGACCATCGCGGCGATGAGAGGCTGCACGCGGCGCTGGCGATTCAGCTGGCACTCGCCCTCGGCGACGATGACACGCGGCCCTTTCAACCGGGTGTTCATGGCTTCGCGTAGCGTCCCGAGCGAGGCCTCGATGTCGTAAGTGCTGACCGTGCGCACCCACTCCACGCCGACACCATGAACCGCGTCCTGGATGGAATAGCGTTTCGCCTGTTCGGCCATGCCCGGCTTGGACGAGGGGATGTACTGACCGCCGGTGGCGGCGGAGTAGTTGTTGTCGATCACCACAACCACGCTGTCGTCGTCGTTGAAAACGGCGTTCGTGATACCGCTGGTCAGGCCGTTATGCCAGAAGCCGCCGTCGCCCATGATGGTGAGTGGCGGTCTTCCTTCGGATGCTCCGAACGCCGACGCCGCCGCCGCACCTAGCCCGTAGCCGAGCACCGAGCTGCCCATGTTGAAGGGAGGCAAGGTCGCGAAGGTATGGCAGCCGATGTCGGAGCTGATATGGATCGGCCCGACCTCCTTTTCGAGCAGCTTGACGGCTGTGAAGAACGGGCGCTCGGGGCATCCGGTACAGAGCCCGGGAGGGCGTGGCGGGACGATGCTCTCAAGGCGGGCCGCCTCACCCGTCGGTGCATCGGAGGTCACGCTCTGGCCCGGACTGGCTTCCAGCAGTCCCTCCCCATGGCGCGCAAGAAACGCTCGAACGCCCTCCAGGATGACCGCGCCTGTGTACTCGCCCGCCTTGGGCAGGAATCCTTTGCCCTCGATCTCGGTCCGAGATCCAGCCCGCTTGAGAATCTGATTCAGCGCCTGCTCGATGTGGTCGGGCTGGCCTTCCTCCACCATGAGAACGGCGCGCTTGTCGGTGCAGAATCGCTCGATCTCCGCGTCGACCAGCGGATAGGTAACGTTGAGCACGTACAGTGGCACGCGACTGGTGCCGAAGCTGTCGGACAGTCCGAGCAACTCGAGAGCACGGACGACGAAGTTGTACATGCCGCCTTGCATGATGATGCCGAGATCACCCTCTTCGCCATCGAAGATCTCGTTCAGGCCATGCTGCTCGACGTAGCTCACGGCGGCAGGCCAGCGCCGCTCGACCTTATCCTGCTCCTGTCGGTAGGTGTGCGGCGGTAGGACGATCTTGTCTTCCGACCTCGACGGCTGTGCGAGAGCCGCCTTGGCAGCAAGCGGCGGAGGGACGTTGTCCTTGGCGACGAACCGCCCGTGCACATGACAGGCGCGAATCCTCAGTTCGAGCATCACCGGCGTGTTGCTGTGCTCGGACAGGCCGAAACCGTGCTCGACCATTCGCGTGATCACGGAAAGATCGGGCCTCGGATCGAGCAACCAGATCTGTGATTTCATCGCGAACGCGTGAGTCCGCTCCTGCATGATGCTGGCGCCCTCGCCGTAGTCCTCGCCCAGGATGATCAGAGCCCCACCCTGCACGCCAGCAGACGCCAGGTTGGCGAGCGCGTCCGAGGCCACGTTGGTGCCGACGGTCGACTTCCAGGTAACGGCGCCACGCAGCGGATAGTTGATCGATGCTGCCAACATCGCGGCAGCGGTCGCTTCGCTGGAGGAGGCCTGAAAACGTACGCCCAACTCGTCGAGGATCTCCCCCGCGTCGGCGAAGACGTCCATCAGGTGCGAGATCGGCGCACCCTGGTACCCGCCGATGTAGGCAACGCCTGATTGGAGCAGGGCTTTGGTGACCGCGAGGATCCCCTCGCCGCGAAAGACCTCGCCCTCACCCAGCCGCAGCGACCGGACTTCCTTGGCAAACGACCGTTCTGCCACGACGCTCCTGGACCAGGGGAACTGTCGCCCCCGCAGAAAGAGACTGTGCGACTCCGACACGGCACCGCGGGCGAGTCATCACTGCCCCATCGTGCGCGAGATGAAGCGCGCCCGAGATCTTACCGGCAAGTCGCACTATTCCACAGCCGCACCAGTCGCCCGGTGTGGGCGGGAAGGCAAGGCAGATCCCGTGCAGCAGGGTCCAGCTAGCTTATGGAGTGGTGCACTACGTGGCGCTTCATGAGCGCATCACGACCGGGGAAGTGCCCGCACACCTCCGCGTAGTCACAGGCCGCCGCGAGGGCGTCCTCCAACTGCTCTATCTTGGCCATCGCCTGCTCGAGCTCCGTTCGCTGCGCGTCCACGTGACGCTGCAGTCCTTGGAGTCGCCCATCGTTGCTTCGAGGAAGTGCAAACATGAGACACCGTCCTCCCAGGGTGTGCGCGGCCCGCTGCCGTACGCAGGGAAGACCGCGTCAGCCATAAAAGGACAATGGTATCTTGATAATCGAGAGATGGGAACAGCCGGCACAATTCCCTCGATGCGGAAGCAGCTGCGCCACGTTGTCTAGCTGCTCGATGGGGCCGCACGCGGCCCGCCGTCGCGCGTGACGACCCAGCGCTCGAGCGCCCCGCGTATCGTGCCGGCGGATATGGGCTTGGCAACGTAATCGTCCATGCCGGCCTGCAAGCAGCGTTCTCTGTCCCCTTCCATTGCGTTGGCGGTCATCGCGACGATCGGTGTGTGCCCCTCCTCGCGTGAACGAATCGCGGCCGTCGCTTCGTATCCGTCCATTTGCGGCATCTGGCAGTCCATGAAGATCACGTCGTACGGCGATTCCGCCGACATGCTGACGGCCTCCTCGCCGTCGGCGGCCAGATCCACGGAGCATCCGAGCTTCTTGAGGATCAGGATCGCCACCTTCTGGTTCACGCTGTTGTCCTCGGCAACCAGGACTCGCGCCGGGATTGATGCCGCCGACAACGGCGCCGCGGCCGCTGGCGGTGCCTCCGAAGCGGCGCGCGACTCCGCCACGGTATGGCGCGTGATCAGGCCACGCGCGGTGTCGCGTCCATTCCATGCGGTAGCGAGGATATCCATGAGGTCAGTGGCATGGACCGGCTTGACGGCATATCCGGCCAGGCCCGCATCGAACATCTCCTGCGCCTCACCCCGAAGGCCGATCGACGTGACCATCACGATCACCGTGTCGCGAATCAGGGGGTCGGCCTTGATGGCCTGGGTAAGCCCGTGGCCATCCATTACGGGCATCTGCTGATCGATGAGGGCGATGCCGAACGGATCGCCTCCCGCGGCCGCTTCCCGCAAACAGTCGAGCGCTGCCTGGCCCGAACCCACCCGAACGTCCCGCATTCCCCAACGGCCGACCTGCAAATGGAGGACCCTGCGGTTGACTTCGAGGTCGTCGACTATGAGCACCCGCACGCCGCGCAAAGACGGCCTGTCGGCGGGAGGTTCCGGTGCGCTGGCGTCGAACGGCAGGGGCAAGATGAACCAGAAGCACGACCCCTCGCCAGGTTGGCTCGTGGCGCCGATCTCTCCGCCCATCAGTTCAACCAGCTGTTTGCATATCGACAGGCCCAGGCCCGTCCCGCCGAAGACCCGTGTGGTCGACGCGTCGGCTTGGGTAAAGGGCTCGAACAGGCTATCGATTCGTTTCGCGTCCGTGCCGATCCCGGTGTCCTCGACGGCGATGCGGTAGATCGTCTGGCTCTCCTGCGAGGCTTGCGCCTCGACAGTGACCAGCACGTGCCCCTCGTTGGTGAACTTCACCGCGTTGCTCACCAGGTTCGTCAACACCTGTCGCACTCGACCCGGATCGCCGACGACGTATCTGCCGGGCTCCGGCTGATAGTCGAGAACGATCTCGATCCCCTTCTCGTCGGCCAGCGGCGCCATCTGGTCGGCGACATCCTCGACGGCTACACACAGATCGAACGGAATCGGCTCGATGGTGAGCTTGCCGGCCTCGACCTTGGAGAAATCGAGAATGTCGTTGATCACAGCGAGAAGTGCGGCCGCTGACCGCTGTGTCGTTTCGGCAAAAGTCGCGCTGCTCCACGGTTAACTCGGTATCCAGCAGCAGGTCGGTCATGCCGATCACACCGTTCATCGGCGTCCGAATCTCGTGGCTCATGTTGGCGAGGAATTCGTCCTTCGCCTTACTCGCCGCCTCGGCCTCGAGCTTGGCCTGCCGGAGTGATATGACGACCGAGCGCAGTTCTTCGCGCTCCTGGTAAAGCTCTCGCGACCTACGCTCAACCATCGCCTCGAGCGCGGTGTTGGCTTGGCTCAGGCGCGCGAGCTTGCGCTCCAGGAGCTGCTCACGCTTCATGTGCCGCGGCGGGATCGGGCTTGAAGCGGAGATGAAACTCGCAAGCGTCATCGCCGCGGTGAGTGCACCGCACGTGCTCTAGTTCGATCTGCTCGTGGTAGTAGGCGGCAACCCCCTCGACCAATCCGACGGCGTACGCACACAGTTGCCGTTCCGATCGATAGATCATCACTAGTCGATCAGGGCCCGGATCCTGGTACTCGAGAACCGGCAAGTACGCACCCGGGTGGAGTTTCCGCACCTCGACATGAATAACGTCGTGCACTGTTTGCAGGAACGACTTCGCGTCGTCGAGCCCCTCGAGGAACGTCGGGTGCGCTTCGGCCAATCTCGGAAAGCTGAATTTCCCGAAACCCCTGATCATCTCCGTCGCACTCAACTCTGTCTGGTCGCAGGCCTGCTGGACGAGGGCGAGCAGGTCAGCATCCGGATAGGTGCCGGGTCCGATGAAGGGCTCACGCGTTTCGAGGGCTGCCGCGTCGAGGATCTCCTCGTAGACCTCATCCCCGTATCTCTCGCAGATGAACTCCTCGAGAAGATTGAAGACGACGCC
>JAJCXS010000013.1 GCA_029263335.1 Acidobacteriota bacterium
CGATGAAGACCCGCTGGGTCAGGAGATCCTCGCCGACTACCTCAGTGGCGAGACTTTCATGCTGGAGCCGCGTGCTCTGCGGGTTGTGGGCGTGGTGGCGAACGTACGTTCCAGTTCGCTGGCCGCCGATAGTCGCGAGACGATCTACTACCCCTTCGTTTTCGCCCCGTGGTTCCCGCTGACCTACGTGCTTCATACCGAGGCGGAGCCGGCGAGCCTGGTGCCTCTGGTACGCGAAGCCGTGATGGCGCTGGATCCCGATGTGCCAATCTCGGATGTGTCGACGTTGCAGTCCTATATCGATGCCTCGATGGCTCCGACACGTTTCATGCTTGCCCTGGTCGGTTCCTTCGCGGCGCTGGCACTGGTGCTGGCATCGCTCGGCCTGTACGGCGTGATCTCCTATTCGGTGCGTCAGCGGACCCGAGAGATCGGTGTCCGCGTGGCCTTCGGTGCCACGAACGAAAACGTTGTCTGGCTGCTGCTGAGGCAAGGGATCGGGGTCGGGCTGGCCGGGATCGCTTTCGGTGTGCTCGGTTCGCTCGCCCTCACGCGGCTTGTCGAGAGCCTGCTCGTGGGGGTCACCGCTACCGACCCGGTGACCTTCGTGGCGATCCCCATACTGCTCCTGGCCATCACCGCCATCGCGACCTATGTTCCGGCCCGGAGGGCCGCGAGAGTCGACCCGGTTTCCGCACTGCGCGGCGAATGACCTGGGCGGCGCACGGCCGGCTACGTGCGATCGAGCGCCGAGGCCGGGTCGACACTGGTGGCGCGCCGCCCGGCTACCAGGCTCGAGAGAGCCGCGACAGCCAGTAGCAGGACGCCGATTCCCAAGAACGTCGATGGGTCGCTTGCGCCGACCTCGAAGAGCATGGAGGCGACCGCTCGCGTTGCCATGATCGCGAACGGCAGCCCCAGTAGGATGCCGGTCGCAGCCACTCGGAGACCGTCACCGACCACGCCACGCAGCAGAACCCCCGGTCGGGCACCGAGTGCCATGCGGATGCCGATCTCCGCAGATCTTTCCTCGACCAAGTAGGCGAGCACGCCGTAAAGACCCATTGCCGAGAGCAACAGGGCGAAGAGCCCGAAACCCGCGACCAGCAGAGCGGGCAGGCGGCGGGGGGACAGCGACTGACTGACGAGATCGTCCATCGCCTGCAACTGCGAGACGGGTTCGGCGGGGTTCGCCTGTTTGATGCGCCCGATCACCATTGGGGCGGTCGTCGAAGTTTCTCCGCTGAGCCGAACGAAGATCGCAGCAGAGCTATTGGGGGCCTGCGTGCTGGAGATGTAGAGTTCGGGCGTCGCTGGTGAGTCGAGGCCGAAGTAGCGAATGTCACCGACCACCCCGACGACCGAGTGCCAGCGGTCGCTGTCGCCCCAGCGCACGCGCCTGCCCACCGGGCTGCCGTCGAAGAACTGGCGCCTGGCCGTATCGTTGATGATGACCACGGGGTCTCCGTCCGGAGTGTCCGAGCCATCAAACGTCCGACCCTCGAGCAGCGGCATCTCGAGCGTCGCGAAGAAGTTCGGGCCGGCGCGACGGAACTCTGCCCGGTTCGGCTTGTCGGGCGTCGCCGGCTGACCCTCGACTTCGAGCCCGGTCTCGACACTGCCGCCGCGGAACGGTGTCCGAGAGGAATACCCGACGGCCATCACACCCGGGATCGAGCGCAGCTCTGCGGCTAACGCCGCGAAGTGCTGGGATCGTCCCGCGGTCGTATCCGCGTCAGCCGCGGGGACGGCCGTCTCCGTGGTGAAGACGTCGCGGGTCGTGAATCCCGGGTCCACCGCCAGCGCGTTGCTCAAGCTCGTTAGCAGGAATCCTGACCCGATTAACAACACGAAGGCGAGCGCGACCTCCACGACGATGAGGCCCTGGCGTAGTCGTGCGGTGCCCGAACCAGCCGTTGAGCGCGCCCGCAGCGCTTGAATGGGCGCCGCTCTGAGGTGCAGCGTCAAGGGCAGCAATCCGAAGATGGCCCCAGTGAGCAGTGCCGTGACGAACCCGAACGCCCATGCGCGCACGTCGATGGCGATCTCGGATTGTCGTGGCAGCGCTTCGGGCAGCGCGCCGAGGATGCCATTCACCAGGAAGGTGGCCAGGAATCCGCCACCGACCGCACCGGCGCCGGTGAGCAGGAGGCTTTCCAGCAGTCCCTGCACGACCAGCCGCCCCCGGCCAGAGCCCAGGGCCAGGCGGGTAGCGATTTCAGTTCCTCGTGATGCCGCCGAGGCGACCAGGAGTACTGCCATGTTCAGTGCAGCGATCAGGAGCATCGCTGCCACAGCCGCTCCCAGCAGCCATAGCGTGCGGCGATGGGATCCCACCTGGCGTTCCTTGGCGCCACGGACGACCGAAGCGATGCCAACGTTCTCTTCCGGGAACATGCGACCGAGCTCGGCGAACATACCCTGCAGCTCATCGCGTGCGTGTTCCACGGTGTGGTCCGGAGCCAGCCGGCCGATGAGGTTGAGCATGCCGATGTGCCGGACCTCGGCTGCCAGCGCGAAGTGCACGTCGGGGTCGTAACTCATCGGTAACCACATGTCTGCCGGGCCCTCCACGTAGAACCCCTCGGGCATCACGCCGATGATCTCGCGCGGCTGTCCCGAGACCGTGATCTGTTCCCCGAGAATCTCTGGCGAAGCACCGAAGACACGCGTCCAGAACTCGTGGCTGAGGATGATTGTTGCCGGCCCGCCTGGGCGCGCTTCGTCAGCGTCGAACGAGCGCCCCATGATGGGAGCAACCCGCAACACGTCGAAGAGGTTGTAGGTCACCGTCAGAACCTGCGCCTGGAAAGCGGGGTCCTCGCCCAGGCGGATCGTCGGGCTGAACACCCTGAACAACGTCCCCGCCAGGTCCTCAATGGTCGTCGTGCTCTCGCGAAGATCGAGGTAATTGGCGGGCGACACAGGCGCGGCCGACTGTGCGGTACGGGTGTCGCGTTGCTGGACGGCGACGAGCTGATCGGCCTGCGGGTAAGGGAGCGGGCGAAACAGGACGCCGTCCATCAGCGAGAACATCGCAGTGGATGCTCCAATGCCGACGGTAAGAGTCAGGATCACGGCGAATGCCAACGTCGGCCGTCGACGGAGTGAGCGGAGCGCAAAGACGAGGTCACGCATGAGGGTGTCCAGGGGATGAGGAGTTCGGTTGTTGATCCAGGGGGCCTGTCGGCGGAGTGCGCCGGCCTCTGTGGGCGGACCGGCGATGCGTCGCCGGATTCCCTGCACCGCTACATCGGTGATGGCCCGTAGCGCGAACCTGCGTTCGACGGGTGCTCTGAGGCCTGTTTGCGAGGCACCGTGGGTGGTCTCGAAAGCGGCGAGCATGTCGCCGCCGAAGCGTTGACGGAAGTCTCGTGGGAACGTCAATAGCGCCAGGCGGTAGGCGACACGAAGCGCGTTCATCGTCCTGTGTCGGAGCCCGGGACGAGATCGGCGCTCGCCTGCACAAGGCGTTGCATGCGGTTGCGTTCGGCGGCGGCCACGTCGCGGCCGAACGTGGTGGCGCGGAAGCTACGCCGCCGCCGGCCCTCCCGCACCCCGGGGTCGACCTCCTCGATCAGGCCCTGAGCCTCCATGCCTTCAAGGTCGCGGTAGAACGACCCGGGCAGCACTTGCCGGCCCGTACTCTCCGCGACGGAGCCCATCAGCGCGTAGCCGTGACTGTCGCTCCGCAGCAGCGCCAACAGGATTTCGAACACCTGGGCCTTGAGTGGCAGCAGCTCTCCGGCGCTGGGCATACGGGTTGTCCTCTGGGATAGAAGCTGAATGGCTCGCCTGATATTCACGAAATGTGAATGTTGGCACCATATATTCACGGAATGTGAATGTCAACGACCGCCGAGAGACTAGGAGGTGATCCTCGACGCGTCGCCCGAAGGGGACTCGATGGGCGTGCCGAAACCCCTGGCCCGAGCGGCCTGTAGCGTGGCGCTCGCGATGGCGGCATCCTGCACGCCCACCCCAGTCAGGTCGGCGACCGTGATCTGGCTATCTGCGGTCCGGCCGGGCTGGTCTCCTGCCACGATGGCGCCGAGTTCGACACAGGAATCGGCTCGCAGCCGCCCGGCCCCGACGGCGTGGTGAATCTCGCCGAGTTGGACGCACTGAGACAGACGGTCCGCGACCACAAGGTCGGCGCGAGCCAACACGTCCACGTCGAGTTCCTGCTTGTCCGGGCCGTCCGAACCGACGGCCGTGATGTGAGTACCGGGTTCGATCCATTCGGCACGGAGTAACGGTTCACGTGCGGGAGTCACGGTGATCACGACATCAGCGCCCTGCACCGCATCCTCGATCCGGTCGATCGCTGCCACCGGGATACCGAGTTCCTCGGTCATTTCCACGGCGCACTTCCGGGCGCGGTCCTGATGCCGGTTCCAGATCGATACAGCCGGAAGATCGCGTACCAGCGATAGCGCGCGGAGCTGCATGCGCGCCTGGGCGCCGGCCCCGATCACGGCGACGCGCTGAATCTCCTGGGGTGCCAAGCGGCGTGCGGCAACAGCTCCCGCGGCGCCCGTGCGTAGGTCGCTGAGGTAGCCGTTGTCGAAGAGCAAACCGGTCACCTGACCGTTGTTGGCGTCGAAGACGAGTACCAGGCCGTTGGCCAGCGGCAGGCCGATCTGCGGGTTGCGGTAGAAGCCGCTCACGAGCTTGAACGCGAAGTTCTCGGCGCCGTGAATGTGCGCCCCTTTCACGTGGATTTCGGCCTCGACCTCGGGAATGTCCAGGCCGATCGGCGGCGGCAGGGTCGCCTGGCCTCGCCCGAGCGCCGCGAAGGCGTCCTCGACCGCATCGATGGCGGCAGACATCTCGATGCTGTCGCGAATCTCTTGTTCCGTCACCAGTAGGAGTGTCACTGCGTAGCCTCCCTCGTTGGGCGCCAGTGGTACCACATGGGATACTCGCGGGCCATCTGATTCCGCCGGGTGCGCGGTCAGAGGAAGCTCTGTCCAACCAGGCTACGGTGGCTCTACACGGAGGGCGATGTTGACCGCTCTGGATGTCGATTTCGCGCGTTCTTCCTTTCCCGCGCTCGCCACTGACTGGGCGTTGATGGACAACGCTGGCGGCAGTGTCCCGCTCGGCGCCGTGATCGAGCGCGTGCGCGACTACATGAGCACCCGAATGGTGCAGGTGGGGGCCGACTATCCATTGTCGGCCCAGGCTCGCGAGGCGGTGAACGAAGGGAAGCTGGCGGCGGCCACATTGGTGAACGCTTCCGCCGACGAGATCATCATCGGGCCCAATACGACCGCCAACCTTCGCGTGCTGGCCTCGGCTCTGCGACCGCTCTGGCGTCCCGGCGATGAGGTCGTCGTAACGAACCTGGATCACGAGTCCAACATCGGGCCGTGGCGGCAGCTCGAGGCCACCGGCATTCGCGTTCGTGAGTGGCGTTTCGACCAGGACACCCTGCGGCTGAGGGCGCGGGACCTCGAGACGTTGCTCAACCAGCGCACCCGGATGGTGGCGTTCACACAGTGCTCGAACCTGATCGGGACTGTGCACGACGCCCGCCGGATCAGCCGTATGGCGCACGACGTCGGTGCCCTGACGTGTGTCGATGGCGTCGCCTTCGCGCCACACCGTCGCGTCGATGTGCGGGCGCTGGAAGCAGACTTCTACCTGGTCTCGCTGTACAAGACCTTCGGGCCGCATATCGGCCTGATGTTCGGGCGACGTGAGCACCTGGCGAACCTGCATTCGCAGAACCATTTCTTCATCGGTCCGGAGGCCGGACCCTACCGTTTCGAGCC
>JAJCXS010000014.1 GCA_029263335.1 Acidobacteriota bacterium
GCCTTCCTCTGGAAGTGGTTCCCTGGCGATCGCACGCCCCGTGATTTCGCCATGTCGAGCCCGGCGATGCGCGAGGTGATTGGCTCCCACTGGGCGGACACCCGGCCCGAGTAGGCGGCGATACTCGCACTGAGCCCCGGACTGGCCCGCGCCCCGGCGCAAACTCTAAGATGGGCCGACGAAGATTCCCCGACAGGATGAAGAACCATGCCCGAACACACACCGCTATCCTGGACTCGCGCCGCAGTTCGTAAGCTGCTCTTGGCAACAGCCACGGTTTCTCTCGCGACGACGGCAATGACCGCGTCCGCACAGGACTCTGCCCCCCCCGCCTCGTGCGACGGTGCCAGTTTCGCGGCACTCGACTTCTGGCTCGGCGACTGGAACGTCGTCGATCAGAACGGCGAGGAGCAGGGAACCAATCGGATCGAGAAGATTCTCGGTGGCTGCGCGCTCATCGAGAATTGGGAGAACATCCACGGCAACGAGGGCAAGAGCCTCTTCTACTTTGACGCCGACTTCGACGGCCCGGGCTGGCGCCAGGTCTGGGTTACCGAGCAGGCCGGGGCGCGCGGCGGCTCCTACGCCAAGGACATGGTCGACTACGACGGTCCCGGGGTGCGTTTCCAGGGACTTACGCCGGGGCGCGGCACAACTTTGATCATCAATCGCACGACGCTCTCGCCGCTCGACGACGGCACCGTGCGCCAGCACATCGAGGTGTCCGTCGACGACGGCACCACGTGGCGCACGACGTTCGACGCGATCTACATGCGCCGCGACGCGGACAGCTAACGGCGCACCCGTACGGAGCCGACGGTCAGCGACCCTGACGCTAGTGCACCGTGCCCGACGAATCCATCAACTCGGCCAGCGGGGTGGTGGTATCGCCATCGACACTGGCCTGGCGTGCGCATTCGATCAACGCCGGAAGCTGTTCGGAGAACAGTTCGGCCGAAACCTTGCCGTCGTCAAACTCCTGGAGCACACGTTCCTGCGCCAGGCGATCGTGATTCACGATACCGGCCTTGCTCTGCAACAGTCGCCACGACTTCCGGCGCTCGACGCAGAACAGCACCATCTGTCGAGTCAGTCCTACGGGCTTGAGACTGCCGTCGGCCATCTCGATCAGCGTGTAGACGCCCTTGCGGGGCACGAATGACCGATGCTCGGGCAGCAGATGGCGCCGATGCACTACGTCCTGCTGCGTGAGTCGCAGCAGCGCGTGGTCGAGGCTCTCCATCGCCTCCATCTGTTCATCCTTCACGCCGAAGAAGTGTCGGCGGAAGCGCGCCTCGGTGCGTGCATAGTGCGCCACCGTGAAGGTGTAGTGGTCGCCGCTGCGAGCGCGCTTGTTCCACCAGTCACGATCGGGCGCGCGGTTGGCCTTGAGCGACAACGACTCGTCGTAGCTCTCGCCGCCGGCAGGATCGAAGACGAACTCCGGCATGCCGCGGCTGTCACGAATCAGCGTTGCCTGAATCGTGGCGCTGTCGTCGCCCACCCCATGCTCCGGCTGACAGGTCGTGAAGCACTGCAGCAAGCCGGTACCGCGATAGGTCACGGCACGAAGCACCGCCGCGTACATGTTCGCGGTGTTGGCCATCGACACCTGCGCGACGAACGGGCTGCCGTGCCCCGAGATCATGATCTCGGCAACGCCCTTCTTTTCAGTCAGCTTGCCTTCGCTGGCGGCACCGAACTGGTTCATGTCACCGCCACCCGGCATCGGAGTCGAGTCGCTGTTCTGACCGCCCGTGTTGGAGTAGACCTGGGTGTCCAACAGGACGATCTGCATGTTCGGACGATTCTGCAACATGGCCTTGGAGAGGTTCTGGAAGCCGATATCGCCGAGACCACCATCGCCGCCAACGACCCAGACGCGCGGCAGTTCGTCGATCTCCTCCGCAGTCAGGTCGGCGTCGCTCAGATGCACCAAGCCCCAATAATCGTCGCGCTCCATCGCCTCGCCGGCGAGCAACATGCGCGACACGCGCTCCGGCACCACCGAACGCCGCACGTGATCGACGATGAACGCCTCCGACACCAGCCAGCCGGTGGTGGCCCCGTCCTGGAACAACGAGTTCATCCACGGGTAGGGATGCGGGTTGCTCGGGTGGGTCGACCCGTACACGGTGTTGCATCCGGTGTTGGCAGTCATAGCCATCACCGACATGCCGTTGTGCGGACCGCCGTCGACCGCCTGGAGGTCGCGATGGTTGAACGCATCCTGCCGTAGCACGGTCACCAGCGCGTCGATCAGCTCGCTGTCGTCATCGGTCAGGTATGGAGCGATCTGTTTGTCAGTGTCCTTGTCGTTCTCGCCACCGTGTCCCATCAGCAGATGCAGCACCGTGCGCTGCATCCACTCGTAGGTCTGGGGATCGCCGTCCGACATCGAGGCGAGCCGTTCGAGCCCATGCTCTTCCAGCTCGGCCGCGAGCGCGTCGAGGCGATCGGCCTTGCGATGGAAAAGCCGGCGCATGTAGGCCTCGGTGTTTGAGATGACGGCACGCAGCACCGTCTTCTCACCACAACCAGCGCAGGCACCGTCGCCCGAAACCAGAGCGTTGTAGTTTTCGCGCTGCATCAGATGGTTCTTGAGCGCGGCGGGCTTGGAGTCGAGTGGCGCTTCGGGGTTGTACAGACCCAGATACTCGTGCGGGGTATCCGGCAAGACATCGAGGAAGGCGCTGCCGGTCTCGTGCAGGCCATTGACGTCTTCGGACTCCTGCACCATCACCAGAGCATTGTGATCACCGCATTCGGTGACGCACTCGGCGCACCCTTTGCAGAGGTCCGACACGAAGATCCCGAAGACCCCGCCAGCACCCTCTTCCCGCTTCTCGCGTGTACGGAAGATCGCGTTCACGTTGGCGTACGCGAACGGCAGTTTCTCGAGAATCTCCCCCAGCCCGGCCAGCTCCGACGTCGCCTGTTCCTGCGCCGCGAACCAATCGTCGTCGCCGGTAACGCCTTCGATCTCGGCGATCAGGATCTCGTGGAGCGCCCTGGGGGTCTCGCCCTTCTTCTTGTTGGCCTCGTCGCGCATGTGGACCCGGGCACGTTCTTCGATCGCCGGAATGTGACCCAGCAATCGTTCGCGCACCGCACCGTCGGCCACGTAGCTCTCGATGGCAGTCTCGAGCACCGTGCTGACGTCCTGTGCCACGTTGGGCAGCGCGGTATCCGGACACGCCGTGATGCAATCCATACACTGAGTGCAGTTCTCGGCGATAAAGAGCGGCGTCTCGCGTCGGGCGACGTACTTGCTCGTCGTGGCGCCGGTGGCCGCGGCGATCACGCCGGTAGAGGCGTGCGGCGTGCTCGGCTGGTTGTAGCCCCAGTCGCCGCGGTATTCCTCGTCGTAGCGGCCGATCTGCATCAGCGGCGGCCGATACTCGGGCGACGTGTTGTCAGCCGCCTCGGTCGCGTGGTGATTCCGCGGCAGCGTAACGTCACCGCGCATGGTGGAGGTATCGGGAACGTCGACCTCGCCCAGTGGCACAGGCCGTACGAGATCGAACCCGTCGGTCATGACCTTCATGTTGGATTCGACGACTTCCGCGCCGAACTTGCCGAACTTGCTCTCGTACTGCTCGCGCACGACCTTCTGGAAGGTCTCGACCGGCACGTTGTTGTCGCCCAGAAACGACGACACTCGGAAGAACGCACCGAGGAAGCTGTTCCCCTGCATTCTCAACTGCAGGTCGGGGCGGTCGGTGGCCTCACGCGCCACCTTGAAGCCATCCATCACGTAGAGCTGGATATCGTTGTCGATCATCCACTGTCGGAAGCGTCGCGGGATCCGCGCCCACGCGTCGGCGTCGTTCTCGGAGGACTCCCAAACGAACGCGCCGCCGGGCGTCAGCCCCGCCAGCGGGTCCGAGTGCGTGAAGATCTTGGGGTCGCAACAGAGCACCACGTTGACGTGGTTCAGATCGCAGTTCACCCGAATGCGCTCGGGTGCTACCGCCAGGAAGTAGTTGGTGGGAGCTCCCTTCTTCTCCGAGCCGTACTTCGGGTTGGCCGAAATGTGGAGTGACTCGTAGTCCGGGTCGTCGGCGTGGTCGCGGTCATGAAGGTACGCGCCGATCTCGCCAATGATCGCGCCCAGGTTCTTGCCCGTGGTGATCATTCCCCAGCCGCCGATCGAGTGCAGGCGCACCGCGACCGTGTTATCCGGTAGCAGGCTCGGCGTTTCTTCGCTGCCAACGTTGTACGGGTGGTTGATGCCGACGTAGAAGAAGCTGCTGCCGTCGGCCGCGGTCTTGCCATCCTGGCGAGCACCACGGCCGGTAGCGAATTCCCAGGCACCGAGAATTCCTTCGGGGCGAAAATCGCGCGAGCCCAGCCCGTAGACGCCAGAGAAGATCCTCGGCAGCTCGGGTTCCGGCAGCGCGGGGATTCCTTCGTACTGGTTGCCGGCACGATTCGCGATCGCTTTGCTCAATGCGGTGCGAATGTCACGTGCCAGCGGCCCGTCACCGGCGCCCTGGTCGTCGGATCGCTCGAGTACGATGATCCGCTTCTTGCCGGCGAGCGCATTCAAGACCGCCGCCTCGGGAAACGGTCGCAGCACGTTGATGTGGACCACGCCGACCTTTTCGCCGTGCTGCTTCTGGATGTAGTCGACCGCCGCGTGGCAGTTCTCCGCCGCTGAGCCCAAGCACACGAAGGCGGTATCCGCCTCGTCGTTGTTGTACTCGCTCACCAGGCCGTAGCGCCGCCCGGTCAGATCAGCAAACTCCTCGTAGGCCTGCTCGAAGAACCCCAGAATCGGCTCTATGAAATGGTGGCGCCGCGCCGCGACACCACCCATGTAGTGCTCTTGGTTCTGGACCGAGCCCAGCAACACCGGATTCTTGAGATCGTACGGCTCCGGGACCCGGCGACGCTTGGGACCGAAGAGTTCGCACTGCGCCTCTGTCGGACACTCGATGATGTCCTCCGGCCGTCCGAGATACTCGCGGATGAGATCGGCTTCGTGACGCCGGAATGTGCGCTCCAGATGGCTGGTCAGGAAACCGTCCATGCAGTTCATGCCAGGCGTCAACGACAGTTCGTTGACCTTGCGCAGGATCAGCGCCTGGTCAGCCGCCTGCTGTGCGTCGATCGCGAAGGTGATGTTCCAGCCGGTATCGAGGGCACAGTACACATCGTCGTGGCCGCAGTGCACGTTGAGTGCGTGTTTGGTGAACGGTCGCGCGGCCACCTCGACCACCATCGTCGAGAGCTTGCCCGGCGCGTGGTAGTACTGCTCGAGTCCGTAGACGACTCCCTGGCCGGAGGTGAAGTTCACCACCCGCTTGCCGGTCACCGAGTAGGCGATCGCGCCCCCCTGGGCAGCGTGCTCGCCCTCGGTTTCGATCGCGATCTTCGGGCGTCCGAACACGTTCAGCTCGCCGAGCGCGTACGACAACTGAAACATCTCGCCCATCTCGGTGCTGGGCGTGATCGGATAGAACACCCCCGCCTCGGCCAATCGCGCCTCGGTGTAGTAGGCCACCAGCTGATTACCGTTGGTGGGCACCGGAATGCCGGGGTACTTCGGGCCCGTTACACGTTCGGACTCGGCAACCGGCGGTGTCGTTGTCGGGGTCATGGAGGTCTCCGTATCGACTCACGTTCTCGTGGCGTAAAAGCACAGTCTAGCCGCGTTCTCATCGCCCGTCGTGCCCGCCCCCGCCCGACGTGTCAGGAGACTCCCCTGGCGCCTCAGTAGAGGATTGTCAGCCCTATGCCGCGCTGGCCGGAGGGCCCAACCATCGGCACCACGCTGATCTGCGATCCGTCGGTCGGCGTGCCGTTTTGGCGCGTGATCGAACGGCCAACGACAAAGCCCAGGGCGGCGCCCGCTACGACGTCGCTGAAGAAGTGGCTGCCGCGGTCCAGCCGAGAGCCTCCGATCAGGGTGGCCACGGCATACGCATAGGCTCCGGCCGTCCCGCCGTAGTGGTGATTGATGACCGTCGCCCAGCTGAAGGCGTTCGACGTGTGGCCGGAAGGAAACGACTTATTGTTGCTGAAGTCGGGCCGCGTGCGATCGATCGCCAGCTTGATCGCCTCCGTATAGAGGAAGTTGACGCTGGTGGCCACGAACACGTCATAGCTCATGCTGCGGAACCGCGGCCCTTCCGCAATCCGACCGGCCGCGAGCAGGCTCGTCGCTGCCGCCACCACGACAACCGGGTTGCCAAAGCTATGGCCGATCTCGCCGAACGCGCTTCCCGAGACCAAGGGGTCCTTGTCGCCGCCATCGAGGGCGAAGGCCACACCCGTCGCGGCAGCACCACCCAGAAAGGGGACAATGTTGTCGAGGGAGAAGACACCGACAACCCCACGACCGAAGTTGATCGGGAGTTTGGCGAGGGTGCGTCGTCCGTCGTCGTGAGGCGTCGCGTCGTTCTCGGACTGCCCGGTCTCGACCTGTGATGGGGGCGCATCAGCGGCAGCCCTGGTCTGCTGGTCTCCCTGCGCCAGGGCCGTGGAAGGAACCAGCGCAAGGCTCCACGCTGCCAGCAGACACGCTACGGATGAGCATGTAGTCCGGCCATCCGCGACGCGCGTGCGTGTCATCAAGCGAGCTCCGGTGAAGCCTGAAGCCAGCATCGGCGGAACCCGGCGCTGCCCAATCTCTACCCCGAGCCCCACCTTACTTCAGGCACGACCCTCTAGCAGCCGACGAGACGGAACCCGAAGGCTTCCGCCATCAGACCCGGGCCGAAGCCCAGCGCGACACCTGTTTTTGCCTGCCCCTGTTGTCGCAGGCGGTCGAGGATAAAGCCGATCGTTGCCGACGACATGTTGCCGTACTCGGCGAGAACCGCGCGAGAGATCGCTAGGGCCGCCGGCTCCAGGCTCATTGATCGCTGCACCGCGTCGAGAATGCGCGGACCGCCCGGATGCACTGCCCATTCATCGACGCGGCGACGGTCGATGTCCTGGCTCTCGAGCCATCCGGTTACCCAGGCTGGCACGTGGCGCTCGATCAGCGCCGGGACCTCGCCGGACAAAGTCATTTCGAAACCATGATCACGGATCCGCCAGGTCATCGCATCGCGAGATTCCGGCAAGAGACACGAAGCGAACGGCCCGACCTGGAGCTCGATTCGCTCCTTTTGGTGTGCCAGTGGAGCATCCGAACCAACGCAGGCGAAAGCCGCTGCTCCGTCGGCAAACAAAGCGTTCGCCACGAGCTTCTCGGAATCCCACTGATACGAAAAGTGCAGACTGCAGAGCTCGACGGCGCAGACCAGTACGCGGGCCGTCGGCTCTGCGTTCACGATCGCGTCCGCCACACGCAGTCCGTTGAAGGCACCGTGACAACCCATGAAGCCGACGTTGACACGAGCCACCTCGGGCGACAGACCCAGCTCCTCGATCAGCGTGACCTCGGGTCCCGGGGCGTGGAACCCCGTGCAGCTGACGGTTACCAAATGGGTGATATCCGCGGCGTCCAGGCCGCCGTCTACCAGGCCCGCGCGACTGGCCCGCACCGCCAGCTCGCCGGCCTCGGCCTCGTACAAAGCCATGCGCGCCCCGGTCGAGGGGCCACCATCGGTGTCGTCGCGCGGGGGCGGATAGAAGGCCTGCGTTACCGATGCCCCGGAGTCGGACTGCAGTACGACGGAATGGCGGCGTTCGACTCCGGCACGACGGAACAGCATGCCCAAGAGGCGCTCTTGACGCTGATCGGTAGCCACCAGTGCCTTGGAAAGCTCCGCCGCGGCCCGCTGGTCGACCACGCCTGGCGGCACGGCCGTTCCCACTCCCGGTATCCTCACGCCGCCCCCTGTGCAGAGGCCGGCCCCTTGCCGCCGGCGGGCCGAGCGGGCGTTGCCGGCACGAGCCATCGACCGGTTGCAGGCAGCCGGCGGACCACCGTCAGAACCAGGCCGGCCATGCGCGGATGCGACGATAGTGCCGCCACGGTACGGCTGCGTCTCTGCAACCGCCGCGTCCGGGCCCGTTGCGCGCGCAGCCAGGCTGCCGCGCGCCGCCGATCCCAGTCTTCGCCAAACTCGAGGGCCACCGAAGCCACCCCGATTCCTGCTTCGAGGCTCCATCCGATTCCCTCGCCCGTGAACGGCTCCCAGAAGCCCGCCGCGTCCCCAATCGGTAGCACTCGATCCTCGAACTCGACCGGCGACCAGGTGCGCAACGGCGGCGTGCCTTTCCAGCCTTCCCGCCAGGACAGCGCCGGCATGCCCGTCTCGGAGAGGAGTTCATCCACCAACTCGCCCGGCCGAGCACCCCTGAGGGAGGCGGCGCGAATCGAAGCCGCTACATTGAGTCGGCCATCGGCGTACCGCACCATGCCGAGATAGCCGCCCGTGCCGGCGACCATCTGAACCTCGCCTTCCGCCGGGCCCGAACTTCCCAAAGCCCTCCGGGTCTGACTCAGGCCAACCCGCACGCCTGGCCCCATCGCCGAAGTCGGCGGCAGGCCGGTCGCGAGAAGGACGAGTCCCGCCGCCACCGTGAGCAGCTTGGCCCGATGTTCTACCCGTACGCGCCTGCCGTCGTCGACGACGCCATCAACCCAGGCCCGTGCCTCGGTCCAAATCTCCGCGCCAGCTGCCCGTGCCGTGCCGAGCAGTTCCATGTCGAGTGCCGCGCGATCGACCGCCACCCCGGCCGGTAGCGGCAGCTCCGCGCGCGCCTGCCTCACCGCGATCCGCACACGATCGAGCCGCGCTGCGCCGGCGAGCAGCAAGGGATCGATATCCAGTTGATTCAGGCATGCGATGGCGCGCGGACCGAGGCAACCGCCACATACCTTCGACCGCGGGAAGGCGCGCCGCTCGACCAGCAGCACCTCGGCACCGCGACGGGCGAGCGCGATGGCAGCCGCAGCGCCTGCCGGGCCGCCCCCCACGATCAGTACGTCGAAGCAACGTTCGGCCTTGGTCACTGCCCACCACCCGCGGTGAGCAAGAATCGTGCGGGCCAGTGGCGCCGAACTTCGACTTCACGCAGGGCAGCGGCCGCAGCCAGCGCGCGGACCTCCTCCGGCCTGAATGCCGAACGAACCGAAAGGCGTGCGTCGACGTGGACCACCGTGGACCGTGTCAGCAAGCGGGGGGCCGTCGCGGCCATCAAATACCCGACACGACTGCGCTCGAGGTCGTCCACCACGACCAGCCGGCGCGCCGCGGCTTGCATGGCGCGCAGCAAGGTCACCACCTCGTCGGCAGCGAGGTGATGTATGAACAGGGAGGTGAAGACGACATCGAAGGTCCCGGGCAGTGAGCCGGCCAGGGCGTCGGCCTGCGTGAACCGCGCGGCCAATCCGGCTTTCTGCGCGCGCTCGCGCGCGGCCTCCACGGCGACCGCACTGATGTCGCATCCGGCAACGTCCAGTTGCACTCCGCTCCGAAGAGCCCGGTCCGCCAGAGCTATGCTGACGTCGGCACTGCCGCAGGCCACATCCAGCACGCTGAGCTGCGCCTCCGCGGGCAGACGCCGCCTGATGCCGCGCCAGATCGCAGAGGCCGACCCCGAGAGCCGATTGATGCGCGCTAGCCCTCGCAGCGCATGCGCATGCTCCCGCGCGCCGAGGGCAGGGTCATCCATTAGCTCCGGCAGGCGAGCACGTCGCGCGAGTCCAACCATGCGGGACCGATTGTCGTCCGGTTTCGAGGCACATGACACTGACAGGGTGCCCACAGAGTATCGAACCGAACACTTGCGGTTTCCTGATCTCGAAACTACAGTGTAGTCACACAAACCTACACTGTAGTTTCAACGTTATGGAAGGCCGATGCGTAATCACCTGGGCGAGTTCGAGAAACTCCTGCTGTTCGCTCTCCTCGCGGACGGCGAAGATGCCGATGGAGCCACGCTGCGCCAGCACATAGAGCTGCGCACCGGTCGAGTCGTCGCGCCCGGCGCGGTGTACACGGCGATGGATCGCCTGCGCGGGCGGGGGTTCGTAACCTCCGAAGTGGTCAACGCACCGCCCGAGCTGGGGGGGCGTCGACAGAAGCGCTATCGGCTGCGACCCGAGGGCGCGCTGGCCCTCGACCACGCGGTCCGCGAGATGGAGTCGATGGCCAGAGGGCTCGACGACGCGCTCTCGAGTGCCGTCGAGGACGCTCTTGGCGGGAGCGACCGATGAGCGCCGCACCGCCACCTCGTTGGGCTCGAGCCATCGCGCGCCGGTTCCTGCACGGGGCCAACTCAGAGTTCGTCCTGGGGGACCTCGCTGACGACTACGTCCAACGACGAGCATCCTACGGAGCGCTGCGTAGTTGTGCCCGTTATCTGCGCCTTGCCGCAGCCTCGCGCCGCGCGATGCGGAGCGACAGGTGGAATCCGGCGGTGCTCTCCGGAGCCCTTTTCGCCGACGCTCGATTCGCCGTGCGTGGGCTTCGTAAAGACCCGGGCTTCGCGGCCGCCGCGATCATCACTCTGGCGTTGGGGATCGGCGCCAACGCGGCCATCTTCAGTGTGGTTCGTGGCGTCCTTCTGGCGCCGCTTCCCTACCCTGAGCCCGAGCGCATCGTCAATGTGTGGCAGGTCTTTCGCGAATGGCAAGAATCGGACAACGCTTCGTTTCGCGCCATGGCCGAGCGCTTTCCTGTCTCCTGGCCCGTCTATCAAGAATGGCGGGAACGGAGCCGCAGCTTCGATTCGATCGCGGTCTACGGCGAGTACCCAACGATCGTCGACGGCATCGATATCGCCGAGTGGGTCAACGTGGTCAGCACTACCCGATCGTTCGTGGACGTTGTCGGAATCGAGCCCGCGCTCGGGCGTTGGTTCAACGAGGAGGAAGACCAGATCGGCGGTGAGCGCGTGGTGGTCGTTAGTCACCGCTATTGGCAGAAACTCGGCGGCGATGACACGGTGCTGGGTACCTCGCTGCGCCTGCACGGCGATCCGTTCACCATCATCGGCGTCATGCCGGCAGGCTTCTACTTCCCCGACCGCACGCACGACATGTGGTATCCGGTGCCCGATGGGCGCCGTAACCAGCGCTTCGGCAATCAGTCGATGTCGGCGATCGGGCGGCTCGCTCCCGGCGTGGCACTCGCCGACGCTCAGCGCGAGATGACGAGCGTTGCCGACCAGATCATCGAGGACATCCCCGACGCCATCGACGCGGGGGTACGCGTAGTGAGTCGCGTCGATGAGATCGCCGGTTCAACCGCCAACACCCTGAGGTTGCTGGCTGCTGCCGTGGGGTTGGTATTGCTGGTCGCCGCGGCCAACGTAGCTGGACTCCTGCTCGTACGCGCCACTTCCAGACACCAGGAGCTGGCGCTTCGCGCCGCCCTCGGAGCCCGCCGAGGGCGCCTGATCGCCCAGCTCATGGTGGAGGGAACGGTGCTCGCGGTCATGGGTGGAATCGCCGGCCTGGCAGCGGTACAGGCAGCGTTCGGGTGGCTGCGCGCCAGTCTCCCGCCGGACACCCCGCGCCTCGACGACGTGGTCATGAACTGGCAGGTAGGCGTTTTCGTGGCGACGATCTCGCTGCTGGTAGCGCTCCTCTTTGGCGTAGTCTCCGCGGCCCAACTACGCGACCGCGACCCCGCCCGAGGACTGCAGCAGGACGATCGTGTTGTCGTCGGTTCGCGTGGCCGTTCGTTGCTCGTCATCGGCGAGATCGCCGTCAGTGTCGTGCTGCTGGCATCTGCCGCTCTGCTCGGGAGTAGCTACATGCGCATGATGTCGGTCAACAGCGGCATTCGCACTGACGGGCTATTGAGCGTGCACGTCGCGGCGCCCGTCGACATCTGGCACGACTCTCCGGCCGAACTCCGCACCTTCTACACGGAGACCTCGCGCCAGCTGCGATCGCTACCCGGAGTCGCAGGGGTGTCAGCGGTCTCCTCGCTCCCGTTCGGCGGATCGCAGTCGTCCGGTAGTTTTGGGTTTGTGGAGGACGCGACAGCGCCCGAGGACGCCGGGTGGAGCCTGGAGCAAGGCGTTTCGGGCTCCTACTTCGCGGTCATGGGCATTCCGCTCGTCGCGGGCCGCACCCTCGTCGATGACTACGACAGCTCGGCCGAACTGGTCGTCAACGAACGGTTCGTTGAACGGCACCTTCCCGATCGCAACCCGCTGGGCGCGATCATCTGGGACAACGGTACGCCCCACACCATCGTGGGCGTCGCTGCCGACGTTGTCCACGGGCAACTCGGCGAAGAAATCGAACCCAAGCGATATCGGCTGTTTGAACGCGACACCGGCGCCTCGTTCAGCTACGTGCTGCGTACCGATGGCGACCCGCGCACTCTCGTCGCCGCGGTCGCTGAGCAGCTTCGCGCAGCGGTCCCGGGAACAACCGCGAGCCGCATCGCGATGATGACAAACCTCATGTCCAGAACCACGGCGCTACCGCGTTTCCGCACCCTCCTGCTCGCGGGCCTGGCGCTGCTGGCCATCGTCCTGTCGGCAATCGGCCTGTATGGCGTCGTCGCCTTCGCGGTGGCTGCGCGACGTCGTGAATTCGGCCTTCGGATGACACTCGGCGCGGACGGCTTCCAGGTGGCCGGGTTGGTGCTGCGAGACGGATTGAGGCTGACGCTGCCTGGAATCGGGCTCGGCGTGCTGGGGTCGGTGGTGACAACAACGTGGCTTTCGAGCTACCTGTACGAGATCGGGCCACGTGATCCCGTTACTCTCGGCCTGGTAACGCTGGTAGTGGCGCTGCTGGCTCTGACCGCGATGGCGCTGCCGGCATGGCGGGCCGTCCGCGTAGACCCGATGGTCGCCCTGCGTGCCGATTGAGATCCCGGAAGCATCACTGCCGCGAGGAATCGACGGGCCCGGCCTGAGAAAGCGATGGGAGGATCGTGGTCGAGGACTTGGATCGTGCTGTGAACGCCCTGCTCATGCCTTCCTCCCCCGCGTTGATCGGCGGCACCCGAGAACCTACAGTGCCCCGGTGCATCCTGCCGCTGCTACGGGAGATTCCGAGAAACATGACCACATCCGACACCTGCTGCACCGTCGTTCCCTACTTCAAGGTCCACGAAGGCCAACTCGAGGCTTTCAGAGAACTATGCCAGCGCTTTGTGGAAGCGACCTCGAACGAGAGCGGCGTGCTCTACTACGGCTTCAGCTTCGACGGCGACGAAGTGCACTGCCGTGAAGGCTACATGGATGCCGCCGGGGTCCTGGCGCATCTGGAGAATGTCGGCACGCTGCTGCAGGAATCCATGCAGATCGCCGATATCACCCGCCTTGAGGTGCATGGTCCAGCCGATGAGCTCGACGAGCTACGCGGTCCGCTGGCGGAGCTGGATCCCCAGTTCTTCACGCTCGAGTACGGATTCCGGCACTAGACGGCGTCGCTCTGCTCGCGGGCCAGACACGAGTCGATCCAGTCGGAGGCGCATTGCAGCACCTCTGCCTGTTCGCGTTCGTTGTGCAACTCGTGGAAGAGGCCATCGAACAATCGTAGCGTGCACAGGTCGCCCGCGGCGGTGGCAAAACGGCAACTCGCGTCTGCGTCGGTCAGGCGATCGGCGGTGCCGTGCATCAGCAACATCGGCAGCGACAGCGTGCTGGCATCAACGAGCGCCTGCTCGCCAGCGTCGATGACAGTGATTCCCAGCCTCGCTGTAAGGGTACGGTTCCGCAGTGGATCGTTCTCGTAGCGTTCCACCACGTCGGGATCGCGACTGATCGCCCCAGGGTCGATTTGGCTACCGAGACGCAAGGTCGGCCAGATGCGGGCGGCCAGGCGCCCCACGACCAGCTTCCAGCGCGGCGGCTGGAATCCGGGTCGCAGCGCCGGTGAAGTCACGATCGCGCCCCGGAGCGATGAGGGACGGCGAAGTAGATAGTTGATGACCAGCGCACCGCCAAGGCTGTGTCCGTACAGGAACAGTGGCGCGTGCGGTTGTGCGGCGCTCACGTGATCGATCAGTAGCCCGATGTCGTCGAGCAGGGCATCGTAGCTCGGCGTGTGGCTACGGCGGCCACCGGAGCGACCGTGCCCACGGAGGTCGAACGCGTACATGCCGACCCCCTGTGCGACGAAGGCCTCGCCGACATGCCGATAGCGGCCGGAATGCTCGCCCAGGCCGTGAACGAGACAAGCGACGGCCCGGCAGCCGGACTCCGGCAGCCAGCAGCGTTCATGCAGGTCGATTCCATCCGAGGTTCGCACTTCGCGCGAAAGACTACCGTGGCGACGTCGTCAACGCTTCAACGCGCGTGCGACGCTGCGGTATGCAGCCTTGGGTCGGTACCCGTCACCAAACAGCAATGGCCAGTCCTCGTCCTGCTCCAGCCACCAGGCGGCCCCGGCGTTGATGTAGTGGTACTTGTCGACGAGGCCCCAGAGATTCACGCCCGTGCATTGTCGGACCGCCAGGCACAGCTGGAACAACCTCCGGTACAGGCCGGCCTGCCGACGGAGCTTGGCAGGCGTTCGCCCGCTCAGATCGTCGTTGATCAGGACGTCGACCTCGGTGAGTTGAAGCTCCAGTCCCAGTCTCGCGAACCTTCGCATTGTCTTCCTGTTGTACCGCCAGCTGATGTCCTCGTCGATCGACACGTGCGCCTGAAATCCCACGCCCTGCACGGGCACGCCGCCAGCCCGCAGGCTCTTGACCAAACGCAGCAACTGGTCCGCTTTGGTCCTGTTGTCAGCAGCGTTGCCGAGCGCGTCGTATTCGTTGATGTACAAGACAGCGTCGGGGTCCGCAGCGCGCGCCCAGAGAAAGAAGGTCTTCACATAGTCGGGCCCGAAAACCTCGAGGAAGAAATTGTCCCGCAACAATGTCCGGCCACCCGGGCCGATGACCTCATTGACGACGTTCCAGATGCGGACGACCTCGGGAAACTTCTCCCGATAGCGGCCCACTAC
>JAJCXS010000015.1 GCA_029263335.1 Acidobacteriota bacterium
GCCTTCGTCGAACTCATCCGGGTTGGTCGTGAACATCGGGACGAGCTGCGCCGCGAGGCGATCGCCGAGGCGGACCCCGATTGGGATCTCGAGCGTGAATCGGCTCGGACTGGGCAGGCCGTCGGCATCCAGGTACGTGCCACCGACGTTCGCCGCCACGCTCACTGGAACGCCGATCTGGTCCTCAGATAGCAGGGCGATCTTGATCCCGTATTCCCACGTTGCGAAGTTGGCGCTGCGTCCAACGTAGGGCGCAAGTTTCTCGTGCAGCCCGTATGAGAACCAGAAGCCCGGGAAAGCGAAACTGTCGAGACCGTACAGTCCCTCGAGGCCGGCGTCCGTGATCGACTCCGAGAAGCGATGTCCAAAGTGAACCTCGAGTTCACCTCGGGCCGGCAGCGCGGGTGTAGGCAGGTTCAGCAGCTCAATGTTCCACCACGTCGCCTTGTCGGCCAACGACGGTGGCTGCAGATCCCTTATATAGGCATAGATGGCGGTCAGGTCGTCTTCCGACAGCTTTTCTTCCGAGAACGGCGGCATGCGCCGGCTCGACGGGGCGCGTACCTGGCGGCGTACCTCGTCGAGCGAGAGCCGGGTGCCGGCAAGGGCGGGGCCGAGGCCGCCCACGGCCGCGACGCCGTGGCAGCTGGCGCACTCGAACGTACTCTGGAAGAGGTTGAACCCGCGGGCAGCTTCCTGCGCGGTTGCACTGGCGCCGACCCCGATCCCGACCGCGAACACGGCGGTGAGCACGAGCGTGGTCGCAGAGAGTCGGAACGTGGAGGTGGAGCCAGGCAATGCGCTTTGCTCTTCGGGGAGGCGGCTGGACGAGCGAACGCTGTCATTCTGCCGTCCCGAGGGGCTGGATGTCACGGCGGGACTAGCGACGGGGCGAGAGGTCGCCGACGTTGCGGGGGCAGGTGACGGCGGAACGTGGTGCCGGAGTGGCCGTTTCGCGCGATACTGGCGGAGAGGCCCAGCGAACTACCATGGCGGTCAAGATGTCCGAGAGCGGATCCGTAGTCGAACTCGACCTGGGGTTGGCGGCGGTGGCCGAGATGCTGCGGCGCGCCGGGCTGCGAAGCGAGGCCGGCGATACTGACCTGTTGCTCTCGTACGCGGCTGAGACCGAGGCCAGCCAGGACAAGCCACGTCGCTTTGCGGTTATCGCGGACTCGGCGCTCCAAGGGTTCTTCCACCTTGCCGCGGAAGGGCACACCTTCGTACCCGTCGATCGATATCGGGAGGAGTTCGGTGACTCGTTGCAGGCTAACTACCCGGGTGCCGGGGCTGCCTTCGTCCGCTTCGCGACGAGTTACTGGACGCTGCACATGCTGCACGGCCGTCTCGGTACTCGCTATGCGGGGACCTCTCTTCAGCAGGTCTTGTGCTTTGTCGAGGATAGGGTGGGCGGCGCGTTCTTTCCCGAGGATGACGTGCTCGACAGCGCGCAGCTAGCCCGCGTTCAGCAGAGACTGATCGCTCAGTCAGGCGCGCCGATTGACGTCGAGCAGTTTCTGTTCGGTAACCCGTTACTGGTGGGTAACCCTCTGGCCGACTGAGCGCCGGGCGTCAGAGGATGCCGAAGTAGCGGGCCATCCAGTAGGGGAGCAAATAGTCGATGCCCGCGCCCTCGATGTCGCCACCCTCGCCGCCAGCGAGCTGGAAAGGGCTGCGTTGCCAAAGGAAGTCCGTCGGCACGCGCTCGATGATCGGAATCACGCCACACGCTCGACCCTCGCCGCACGCTTCGCGCGAGTCCGACAAGTCGGCGTAACCGATGCGGCGTGGCCGCCGCAGCCATTCCTTCAGCATGCCCTTCGTGTGTCGGTCGCGCGCCGCATTGGCACCATTGATCACGCGTTCGATCATGTTGAAGTGGGCGTTGTCGTGGGTGGCGAGGGCGTCGCGCAACTTGTCGAAGGCAGCGCGGTAGGTGGGCCGATATTCGCTGTCTTCCTCGAGTCGCAGCAGGTGAACCAAGTTGATGTGGTCCAGGTTGAACTTGAAGTACGAACCGTGCGGGTCGGTGGTCTCCAGCTCGATCGGGAGCTTGACGAGCTTGCCGTAGGCCGCGCGTACTTCCTGGTAGGGCTTTTCGAAGCGCTCAGGCTTCACCATACGGCCGATCTGTAGGAACGCGAGTTGCTGATCGGGACGCCCCATGAAGGTCGTGCTCAAGGTCCCGTCGGGCATCTCGGGCGTCCAGGCATGGTTGATCAGGTAGCCCAGCAGTCGGTCCGCGATCTCCACAATGAGGGCGCGGATGCCGCCATCGTCGGGAATCAGCTCCCAGGCGAAGCCCAGGCCGAAGAACACTCCGGAGTATTGATCGCGCGAGGTGTTGCCGGCCCAGTAATACTCGGTGCCATCGACGGCACCTGAGAAGATGTGACTGCGCGTCAGATTGACCAGCAGAGCACTCTCCCAGCGAGACCCCACGGGAACCGCGGCGCGTGCCAGCACGTCGTTGCCAGTGACCTCGACGAGCAACAGCAGAGCCGTCAACGCGCGCCGGACGTTGGCCCGCGCCTTTTTGGATCCCGTCGCAGCGTAGTGGAAAGACTCGGCCGCGACGTAGTGGCCCGTCCAGATTGCGGCGTCACCAGCGTGTTGGTAGTCGACGATCTCGTTCGAGTCCGGGGTGGCGAACACGGGGTCGAAGATGGTCCCGTGCGGCAGGTGGCGTCGCTTGAGTTCGCGGCCGATACGCTTGGCCTTGCGCTCGAGCTTGTCGCCTCTCGCTTCTCGCGCGGGCCCGCTCCAGGCCCCGGCAGGGCTCAGGATCGCTAGCCCGAAAAGCACGAGCGCCGCTATCGATTTTACGCCCAGAGACGCTCGGGGCGGCTGAGACTGTGCTTTGGTGTGCATTGGCGGGTAAACGGGTCCTCGGTGAATCTTGAATACACAGAGTACGCCGCTGCCACCGTTTCACGCCAGCCAGTAGCGCTCAGCCCCGCCGAATTCGTCTCGTGCTGCCCCCGAGCAGCTCCGCCCGTGGCCTCGCGCGCCTTACTCCGCGTCCATGTGCGGGTAGCGATAGTCGGTGGGGGGGACAAAGGTCTCCTTGACGGTACGGACGGACGTCCATCGCAGCAGGTTCATCGGTGAGCCCGCCTTGTCGTTCGTGCCGGATGCACGGCTGCCCCCGAACGGCTGCTGGCCGACCACCGCGCCGGACGGCTTGTCGTTGATGTAGAAGTTGCCGGCCGCGTGACGGAGCGACTTGCTCAAACGAACGATCTCGCCTCTGTCCTGGGCGAATATGGCGCCGGTGAGGGCGTACGGGCTGGCGGTGTCGCAGATCTCCAGCGTGGCCTCGAGATCACCGTCGTCGTACACGTAGATCGTCAGTACGGGGCCGAAGATCTCCTCGCACGCGAGTCGCGCGTGAGGGTCGGTGGTGACGACGATCGTCGGCTCCACGAAGTAGCCGGTGGAGTCGTCGGCGTTGCCTCCGGCGATGATTTCGTACTCTGGCTTGCTGCGAGCGTCGGCGAGATAGTCGCTGATGTTGTCGAAGGACGCCTGGTCGATCACCGCGCACATGAAGTTCCGGAAGTCGAGCGGCGAACCCATGGCGATGCTGCCGACGCCGTCAACGAGGCGTTCCTTGACCTCTGCCCATAGCGATTTCGGAATGTACGCGCGCGATGCCGCCGAGCATTTCTGCCCCTGGTATTCGAAGGCGCCGCGGAGCAGCGCCGTCGCCAGCGTAGCCGGATCGGCCGAGGGGTGGGCGAACACGAAATCCTTGCCGCCGGTTTCGCCGACGATGCGCGGGTAGCTGCCGTAGTGTCCCAGCCGTTCTGCCATCTGCTGCCACATGAACTGGAACGTCGGTGTGGAGCCAGTGAAGTGCAGCCCGGCGAGCGACGCGCTGTCGAACACGGGGTTGCCGACCTGCGAGCCGCGTCCCGGAACGAAGTTGATCACGCCATCGGGCAGGCCTGCCTCGCGCAACACCTGCAGCATGTAGTAGTTCGAGAGGACCGCCGTGGAGGCGGGCTTCCAGAGCACGGTGTTGCCCATCAGCGCGGGTGCCGACGACAGGTTGCCGCCGATCGACGTGAAGTTAAACGGCGACACGGCGAAGACGAAGCCCTCCAGCGGCCGGTACTCCACGTAGTCCCAGATGCCGGGCGCCGACTCGGGCTGGTCGCCGTAGATCTGCTGCATGTAGGCTGCGTTGAAACGCCAGAAGTCGCACATCTCGGCGGCCGCGTCGATCTCCGCCTGGAAGACGTTCTTGGACTGCCCGAGCATGGTGGCGGCGTTGATGGTGTCGCGCCATGGGCCGGCGAGTAGATCGGCGGCCTTGAGAAAGACCGCCGCGCGAGCTTCCCATCCCAACTCGGACCATTCGCGCCAGGCTGCCGCCGCAGCTGTGACAGCCGCTTCCACCTCCGCCTTGCCCACCTGATGGCATCGGCCCAACAGGTGCCCATGGTCGTGCGGGCAGACCACGTCCATCGTGTCCCCGGTAAAGATCTCCTTGCCACCAACGACGGCCGGTATCTCGACCTGTTCCCCGAGCATGGCGTCGAGCCGCGCCTTCAGCGTGGCGCGCTCGGTGGAGTCGGGGAGATAGGCTCGGATGGGTTCGTTGACGGGCGTGGGGATTCGCGCGATACCGTTCATTTCAGGGTCGCTCCTGTGGGCGCATAGGTTCGTTGCGTGGAGGTTACCCGAGGCGGCGGGTTCTTGCCCCGCAGGTGGCCGTCAGCCAGCACGTGCAACTCGTCGCCACTCTTGGCCGACGGTTGTTGGCGCCGACTGTACAAGACATGGCTGGTTGCAAGAATCTGGCCCCATGGCCACCAACACGTACGACGAGTTTCGGGAGATCAGCAACGCCGCCGGATTCGACCAGCTGCCGCCGTGGGCGGAGCTGAGCGAGCCACTACAGGCGCACGTGTTCCGGGTGCTGCGGCGGCTCGCCGTTGCGCGCGCCCTCGACGGGGGCGACACCTTCAGCACGATCGAGGTGGAAGCCGGTCTGGGGGAGGACGCCGCCCTGAGGACCTTTCTGCTCACGACAGCCGTGCTCGCCGCCGCCGAAGGGCCGCTCCCCGACAACGAGCGAGACACCATCGGGGTGACGCTGGCTGAGCGCACACCCGCCTCGCTGCTGACGGCGCTGCTCGACGATTGCTGGGTCTATCGCGATGAACAGTTCGTCGCCTGGACGCCACTGCACGCCGTTCGACCTGGATTCGACCGGGACGATGACGAGGACTTCGTGCGGCTCACGGAGGCCCGCAAAGCCTGGGACGAGGCCGAGCTCGCGGATCGGCTCGACTGGCTCGGAGAAGCACTGACGGCGCTCATGGGGCAGTACATGCACGGCACGACGCAGCCGCCTGGCTCGCCCCGCAAGATATTCGCTGATCACGGCCTCCGGCGGAGCCTGCGCGAGGCGGCGATCGCCGATCGTTTCAGCCTCCTGTCAGACGGAGCGTTCGCCGCCATCGATGCGGAAGTTCACACCGTAGACGCCGTGCAGGTGAAGCTGGACGACGACGACGAGGGATACGTCCGTCGCTCACAGTGCAGCGCCGAGGTCTTCGCCGAATGGAGTGAGGGCCTGTCGTCGTGGAAGCCGGATGGAGGAGAGGGCGAGACCATTTTCGCCCGGCACGCGGGCCTGGGGCTCGCCGTGGCAGGTGGCAGCGTTGCCGCGTGGTTGCGACGCTGCGCCGAGGCGTTGTTGGCCGGCGAGATCCAGGAACAGCGCCAGGCGGCGTGATTCTTGAACGTCGCGCTGAACAAACGAGCTAGACGCATACGTTCCTTGGCGGCTACGATGAGAATCCAGCGGATAGGGGAAACCTTGCGGCCGTTTCGTGCGTCTAAACAGGTGCGCGGCTAACTGCCGAAGACCAAGAAGATCCTCTAACGCGTTCCATTCGCGCAAATCCCCTTAGACATCATCATGAGCATTAGCCTCCATCGCGGTCACGCAGCCCTGTTGAACGTCGTTGGTCTGAGCGAGACCTGCACCGCAACCCTCAGGAACGGCACAGTTTCCTTCGACCACCATTCTCAGGATTTTCTCGTTGGCTGGTACGACGATCTGAAGTCCTGGGAGCTGATCGAAGCCAGTGACTTCATGGGCAAAGCCGGCAAGCTCGGCGAGACCGTGACGCTGACATCGGCCGGTCAGGAAGCCCTGACCAAAGTGCAGGCAGCAGCCGGCTAGAGGCGCGCTGTTTGGGGACGGGCGCACGGGCTAGGCAGCTCGGGCTCGGCGCCTGATGTCGTTGTCTGCTACGCGTCGGCGATCAACTCCTGTGCTTCAGCCCAATCGTATGCCCGCAGGGTAGTGGTACGGACATTGCCGCCCGCGCTCAGATGCATGAGCACGGAGGCTGCGATCTCGTCGTTGGGTGCTTCCAGCAGGAGCACGCCATCATGGCTGCCGATCGTCCAGTACTGTCCCACGACGCGAGCGCCGGCCTTCTCGGCAAACTCGCTGAAGCTGTCGGCGCGCAGCGGAGAGTCCTTGATGCCGCGGACGCCCTGGTCGGTGTAGTCGAGAAGCACGATAAAAGTGGCCATGTCGATCATCCTCGGCGCAAGAGAAGTATGTCCCTCTGACGACTCGATCCTACCTGCCCGCGTCGCCGCGAGGCGAGTCTGCGTGTAGGCTTTGCGCTGTGCCGCCTGGCCGTGGATGGAACGTGGCGGCGATTTTCGGTATCTGTAGGGAGTTGAGTGTGATGCGTCAATTGTCCTTATCGGTCGTGGTGGCTGCCGCCGTTGTCGCCCTCCCGGCCTTTGCCCAGCAGGATCCGTCGGCGCCCGGCCCGGTGCACGACACGAACATCGTCGTCGGCGAGTCCCCACCCGCGAACTTCGTTCTGCGCTCGCTCGACGACGAATCGTTCGACCTTGCTGAGGCCGATGGTCCGCTGTTGCTGCTCTTCTTTCGCGGCACCTGGTGACCGTACTGCCGTACGCAACTCGGTGAGTTGCGCGACTATTACGGGGAGATTCGTGCAGCTGGCGCAGACCTCTGGGTGATCGCCAACGACGATCCCGACAAGTTGCGTGAGTTTCGCCAGCGCGAGGCTCTCGAGTTTCCCGTTCTTCTCGATCCCGATGCCCAGATCATTCAGGCATGGGGATTGCTCAACGACATGGACGCGCGCGGCCGGCTGATACCGCATCCGACGGTGGCCATCCTCGATGATGGCGGCGTCGTGCGCTACTTTCACACCGAAACGAATTACCGCCTGCGGCCGCCCACGGCCGACCTCGTCGAGCGCCTGCGCGCCCTCGGCGGGGCAGACATGCCGGCGCCAGAGGTTCGATGAACGACAGCGAAGATGGCGATCGAATAGAGCCCGAAGATTCTCTCCCCGAACTGACCTTCGAGGACCTCTCGCCGGTCATGCAGGAGGCTGCGAAGCGAGCCGGCTGGACGTCCTTGATGCCGGTGCAGGCCAAGGCCCTGCCTTACGTCCTGGCGAACCGCGACCTCATGGTCCAGTCCAAGACGGGAAGCGGCAAGACGGGCGCGTTCCTGCTGCCGCTGATCGAGCGAATCGACCCCTCTGCGGCCTGCTGCCAGGCGCTGATTCTCGTGCCCACGCGCGAACTTGCACAACAGGTCGTGGACGAGGCCAAGGTGCTGACCGGCGATGCGGGCATCGAGGCCACCGCTGTGTATGGCGGCGTTGCCTACGGCCCTCAGCTGGATGCCTTCCAGCGTGGCGCCGCGTTGGTGGTCGGCACTCCGGGGCGCATTCTCGACCACTTGCTCAAGCGCAACCTGACCCTCGACGGGTTGAAGATGTTCGTGTTCGACGAGGCCGATCGCATGCTCTCGATGGGCTTCTATCCAGACATGAAGCGCTTGCAGGAATTCATGCCCGGTGGCGACATCAACGGGTACATGTACTCCGCCACGTTCCCGCAGGTAGTACTGAGCCTGGCGCACGAGTTCCTGGAGTCGCCTGGTTTTCTCAGTCTCAGCAAGGACCGCGTGCATGTGGCCGAGACCGTGCATGCATTCTGCGATGTGCCCGCGATGGACAAAGATCGCGCGCTCATGCGGTTTATCGAGGTGGAGAATCCTGAGTCGGCGATCATCTTCTGCAACACGAAGGCGAACGTGCGATACGTGGCGGTGGTGCTCAAGCGGTTTGGCTATGACGCCGACGAGCTGAGTTCCGACCTGAGCCAGCCGGCCCGCGAGAAGGTCCTGACGCGCCTGCGGGATGGCAAGCTGAGGTTCCTGGTCGCGACCGACGTCGCGGCGCGCGGCATCGACATCCACGCGCTCTCCCATGTATTTCAATACGAGCCACCCCAGGACCCGGAGGACTATATCCACCGTGTCGGGCGCACGGGCCGCGCCGGAGCCACCGGCGAAGCGCTGATGCTCGTGTCCGGCCTCGAGAAGATGCAGATTACCCACATCGCGCGCCTGTTCGAAATCGACATGCAGGAGGTTGAGCCACCTACCGACGAGCAGGTGCAGCAGGTGGTCGGTCAACGGGTGACCGCCCTGCTCGAGGCTCGACTGCGCGATCGGAGTCCGTTGCGCAAGGAGCGCATGCGCCGCTTCATTCCCCTTGCCCGCAGCCTGGGCGAGAGTGGCGACGAGGTCGCGTTGCTCGCGTTGATGCTCGACGACTTCTACCAGGAGTCCCTACACGCCCCGGTTGGCGGCGTCGTGCAGACCGAATCGTTGCCGCAGATCGAGGCGCCGGGCGGCGGCGATGGAAAGCCGCGCGGTGGAAGACGTGGCGGCGGTGGTGGCGGCGGCGGACGCCGTGGCGGCGGTGGCGGAAGACGCGGCGGCGGCGGCGGCAGGAAACGGCGCTAGCGGCAGGCAGCACTCTGCGACAGGTCGCGAGATCAGTAGACGCGGAAGTTGATCGTTACGATCGCGCGCACCGGCACCAGCTCGCCGTCGAGACTCCCGGGCTCGAAGACCCACTGGCGCACCGCGGCTAGAGCGGCCTCGTCGAGAGTCTCGTCGGTCGTGCTGTTAAGGATGCGCGCCAGCGAGACGATGCCCTCGGTGCTGATTACGATCTCGACATCGGCGGCGCCCTGTACCCCCCGACGGGCGCGGTCCGGATCGTAATCGGGCTCGACCTGTTCGAGTAGTGCGGGCAAGACGAGGCCCTCGGTTTCGATGGCAATGGCCTGAGCCGGTGGCCCGACACCTGAGGGGAAGCCGTACTCGTACACCGCGTCCATGTCGTCGACCGGAGCGAACGCGCGCATGTCCTCTTCGGTCACCAGCGGCTCATAGTCGCTCGGAGTCGGGTCGGGAATCGGCACCGCTGGCGCCTTCCGGCGCTTCCGCGTTGTCTTCGGCCGTTCGATCTCTGGCGGCTTGTAGCGTCGGATTACAGTGGCCTCGGCCGGGTCGAACGCGAAATCGGCGGTTCCCGCCGTGGGTACGACTGCCGCGAAGAGCAGGAAGTGAATGCCCAGGGTCCACGCCCACGCCCACTTGAGCTGGCGACGCTCCGGTCGTTCGGAGAAGCCCATTTCCAGGAATAGGGCACTGGCCGTGCGCAGACTTCCGTCCTCGCGTTCTTCCTCGACCTCGCGGGAATGCGGCGGCTGGGGCAATGTCATCGAACGTAACCGCTGCGTGCGCGAATGCGCTCGTGCGGCGGCCCTACTTCGACCCGCAACTCTCGCCACACACCGCGGGCGGGAGGCCGCGTGGAGCGGAACAAGATGAGGTACTGGTTGTTGATGTAGTCGCTCAAGTCGCGGCAGGCGAGTTCTACCCAACCGGCGAAGCCGCCAAACCGGCCCTCTACTGCCGGTCGCAGCGCGACCAGACCGCCGGTGTTGTGGGAGATCTCTTGCAGGACACCGGCGTGGCCCGCGGCAACCTCGCCGGTCGGCGGCGCGGTGGCGGGAGTGGTCGGCGTTCCCTCAGCGCTGCCTTCGCCCTCGCCCTCCGTCTCGGTCGCGGCGAAAGTCGGCCGCCATCGCTGGGCCTTGGGGATCAGCAGGAGAGCATGTACCGCGACACCTTCTCGCCGGGCCGCCAGCAGAACGGCGGCTTCCTCCGTCTGGCTGCCGGCATCGTCTCCGTCGGCGATCACGATGAGAGCCTTCTTCTCGTGCTGGGCCGAGCGCATGCGGATAAGGCCCATCGCAATCGCGTCGTGCATCGCGCGGCCCTCTCCGGGCTCGTACCCGGACATGGCGGCGGCGAGGGCAATGCGGTCGGTACTGAAGTCGCTGAGGAACTCGGCGGTGTCCGAGTACTGCGCGATGAACACCTCGTCGTCGGGCTGCAGCGCCTCCAGCAGTTGCGACACGGCGCTCAGTACGACGTCCTGCTTGTCACCGGTGCCGGTGCCCGCATCCACCAGGATGCCGACGCTTGTGGGCTCGTTTTCGGGGATCAGCTCACGGACCTCGGTGGCGAGTCCGGTACCGTCGACGACACCAAAATCAGTCGTCCCCAGGCCTCCGATGAAGCCGCCCACGAGGTCTTCCACGATGACCGGAATGCGCACAACCTCGACGTCCATGACGAAATGCGCGGCTACCGCGCGCTTTGGTGCGGCCGCGTTGAGCTCGTCGAGGGAGATGTCGGGGAGTTCTATGTTGGGCGCGTAGGCCGCGCGCACGGTCGCCACCCAGGCGAGAAAATCGTCCGGCCAGCGGAGATCCTCGGCTGTCCCGGCGTTGCTGGAATCGGTACTGGCCAAAGCGGAGCTGAGATCCGCCTCGGCATCTGCGAGGTTGTCGAGCCGGTAGTGGGCCAGCGAGCGAGCCAGCAGGGCGCGGGGATTCCCGGGGGCGCCTGCGAGGATCTCTGTGGTGATCGCTACGGCCGCGGCATCATCTCCTCTTTGCAGCGCCTCGTGTGCCCGCACGAGGAGTTCGTCCGTGGACTGAGCCAGGACCAGCGCAGGCATTACGAGCGCAGCGAGAGCGACCAGCGCACGCGGCGGCAGGGACATCGACATTTGGTTGCATCTGCCAGGGGGGTGGGGAGACAAATGTAGGTCGAGCCTTATAGGTACCAGTCCGCGGCTCCGAAAGCCATCCGCAAGGCCGTATTCCAGTGCCCCCCACCGCTTCGCGCCCGGCGCGGTAGCGTACCCGTCGTGCCCATCGCATACTCCGGGGATGTTCGCGATGATCTCTCGCCCAACCTGTGTTCGCGCCGCCGCCGATAGGATCTGCATGGTGGTGGTAGCCGCGCTGGCGGTTGTTGCCTGCGGCCCGCCTCCGCCGACCCATGCGGATCATCTGGAGTTGCTGCTCGACCAGTCGCGCTACAGCAACGTCGATCTGCCCGACGTTCGCCCCACCGTGGAGATGGTCCGCCGCGGCATCGAGGTGCATCCGGCGATCACCACATACGCGCCGTCATCGCTGCAGTTCGATGTCATGGTGCCCGCCGGAGGAAGGCTCGCACTGTCGATGACGATAGAACCCGACTCGGCGCCACTCACCTTTCGTGTCGTCGTCGAGGGAAACAGCCGCGAGGTGGTCTTCGAGGGGCCGCTAGCCGATGGTAGCGAGTGGGTCTCGCGGTCGGTCGATCTGGCGGAATACGCCGGCCAGAGCATCGTGCTCGCGCTCGAGGCGGATGCCGAGGCGGTCGGAACCGCGGCCTACTGGGGGGCGCCGATTCTCACCGGTGATTTCGTCGATGAGAAGCCGAACGTGATCCTGTACGTCATCGACGCGGCCGGCGCTGACTTCATGAGTGTGTATGGGCACGAGCGCCCGACGACCCCGTTCATGGAGGAGCTTGCCGGCCGCGGCGCGGTGTTCGAGCGGGCCTACAGCAACTCGACCTGGACGAAGATCTCGACGCCCAGTTTTCTGACCTCGCTGCAGAGTTCCGCGCTTGGCGGATACGTTTCGCGCGAAGATGTGCTGCCGGCCGAGGTCGAGACACTGCCGCAGATGCTGCGGCGTGCGGGGTACACGACTGCCGAGATTACCTCCAATCCGTTCGCCGGAATGATGACCGGCCTCGAACGTGGGCTCGACTTCATGCGCGACTCGGGGGTGGCGAGAAACGCCGTGTCGAGCGTGGAACTGCACGCCAACCTGTTGCAATGGCGTCAGGCTGCTCGCATGCGGCCGTTCTGGGTGCATGTCCAGACGACGGACGTGCACTGGCCGTGGGACCCGGAGCCGCCGTTCCTCGGGACGTTTACCACGGCGACAGAACGCCAACGCTTCTACGAGGACCAGGATCGGCTCGCCGCGGCTGCGGGTATTCCCCGACCGCAGTGGCTGCACGCGTGGCGGTACCCACAGGCGGTCTTCGAGGAGACCGGCATCGACCGGCTCGAGTTCTTCGCTGTCGCGGATCGGCTGTACGACGAATCGATGCTGCACAACGATGCCCAACTGAGACATCTGGTGGAGCGGTTGGAGGCCAGCGGCGACTGGGACAACACGGTTCTTATCGTCGCTTCCGACCACTCGTCGGCACACGGACTCGGGTCGCAGCCGGAGATTCCGGATCGCGACGGGCCGATCATGAACTCCATGCGCACGCGTATCCCGTTGATCGTTGTTTGGCCCGGGCACATCGCCGCCGGCCAACGCATCGAGGCGCCGGTGTCGATGGTCGACATTCTGCCGACGGTGCTCGACCTGGTCGAGCTTCCGGCCGCCGCCGTGGTGCAGGGGCACTCCTTCGCGCCGGTGTTGCTGGGTAAAGACTGGACGCCGCGGCCGGTGACGCTAGACGAGATGAACGTCGACGAGAGCGGAACGGTGGGCGGTTGGCTGGAGGTCATCGATGGCCGATGGGGAGCGTCGTGGCGATTCCACGGTCGATCGTCCGCGGATATCGTCGCCATCGAGGAGGTCCGGCTGTGCGATCTTCCCGCCGACCCCCTGTGTGCCGTCGACGTGGCGGCTGAACACCCGGAGGTAGTGGTGGAGCTGGTGCCGCTGTTGCAGGAGCGTTGGGAAGCCGCTTGGATTCTGTCGGCCAGGTACGCTCGGTCGGGTCGCAGCGAGATGAGCGAGGACCAGCGTCGTACTTTGCGCGCGCTCGGCTACATCCAGTAGGTGATGACGCCCCGCTGGCCGCACGCGGGCCTGGTTGCCGCACTGCTGTTGGCAGGTTGTGTGCCGGCCGAGCCGACTGCTGACATCGTGCCGGGCACCGCCGAGGGTGTGCTCACGCTGCGCGTTCTCGACGGCGGCGATGTGGTACCCGCCAGGCTCTTGTTACGCGATGCCGAGGGCACCGAGTTCGTGCCGCCGGGTGCTCTCGGATTGGTCGGCGATTGCGTCGACCGGTCCGCGCCCGAGACGATCGGCGACGTCGTGGCGTCCAGCACGGCCGAGTTCAACGATGCGCGCACGGCCTCGCGCCAGTTCTACCTTGCCGGCGCGCTGCGCAGCGCACTGCCGGCGGGTCGGTACGCGGCCACAGGCTTCAAGGGGCCGGAGTATCGGCGAGTTCGCCAGGAGTTTCAGGTTAGCGAGGGTGGCCGAACCAGCGTCGACATGCTCATCGAGCGGTGGGTGGATATGGCTAGCGAAGGCTGGTTCAGTGCCGACACTCACCTGCACGTCGCGCGGCCTGACGGCGCCCGTGACCAGGATCTGCTGGCGTGGCTGGCTGCTGAAGATCTGCACGTCGGCAATCTGCTGCAGTGGGGTAACCTGGCCGGCTTCTTCAATGCCGCCCAGGCCGATTTCACGCCAGTCTCGAACTCTTCCGCGGCTCGGCCCGCAATTCTGTTGCCGGGTCAGGAGAACCCGCGCACGGAGTTCATGGGCCATGCGATGGGACTCTCCCCGCGCCACGCTGTGAACCTGCCGAAGGACTACTTCAATTATTCGCGCTTCGCCACAGAGCTGCGTCGTGCCGGTGGTCTGGTCGGTATCGGTCACGCCGGCGAGTGGGGAGGCGGCGCCGCCGTGGCGTTGCTCAGCACCTGGGATCTGCTGGACTTCGTGGAGGTGTTTACCTTCAGAACTCCCGACTATCAGTACTGGTACGAGACGCTCGATGCCGGACTGCGCGTCGCCGCCACCGCCGGATCCGACTTTCCATGCGGCGGCCGTGGGGTCCCGCCCGGATCACCTCGCATGTACGCGCGCATCGACGGTGCTCTCAGCGCGACCTCCTGGGCCGACGCGGTGCGCCGTGGCCGTACCTTCGTGACCAATGGTCCGATGCTCGAGTTGACTGTCAACGGACGTGGCATGGGCGAGGAGCTGAGCGTGCCCGCGCAAGGTTCGGTGGAGGTTCGCGGGCGCCTTCGCTTTGACCCCGAGCAGGAGTCGATACGAGCCTTGGACCTGGTGCGCAACGGCGAGGTGATCGAGGTGTTCTCGACAACAACCGCCCCCGGCGAGATCGCTTTCACTACATCCGTCCGGATTCACGAGGCATCATGGCTGGCGGTCAGGGCGTTCGGCACGAAGTCGAACACGGCGCCGCAGTGGAGAAACACCTTTGCCCACAGCGGGGCGATCTTCGTACGGCCCGAGGGCTCCCCACCGGCGACCGCTACGGCGCGAGCCGCGCTCGTCCGCGGAGCCTGGCGGGAAAGACTGGCGGCGCTGCGCGCGCGTCTGAGCGACCGCTCGCAACACGAGATCTTGGCGGGGCTAGGCAAGGACCGGGCCGTCGCCGATCAGTTTGCGGGCCCGGCACTCAGCCTGCTTCGGGAGATTCAGAGAGCTCTCGACCACGGCGCATTGCGCCCCTAGAGCGCCTCGCCCGGAAGTCGACCTGCGGTGCCGGGCTGGTGATCACCACTGTCCTGGTGGCTTGAGCGCCGGATGCGATCTAGTATTCCGACCCGTCTGTCCTGGACTCGACGCGTCGTGAGACGACGCCCTGCCTCGTGGAGACCGCCATGGTTCGACGCATGTATCAACTCGCTCTTCGTGCGGCCCTGGTCGCCGTGTTCGCCCTCTCCGGCTCAACGGCCATCGCCCAGTCACCGGTCACCGCGCCCGCCGACTTCTTCGGTCATGAGCTGGGGGCTGATCGAGAGCTGGCTCGATGGGATCGCATCGTCGAGTACTTCGAACTGATCGAGGGCGAGAGCGACCGCATGCGGGTGATCGATCTCGGGCCGTCCACGGAGGGGAATCCTTTTCTTCTCGTGATCATCTCGTCGCCCGAGAATCTGGCCAACCTGGATCGCATCGCTGAGGTGAGCCGCACGCTCGCCGATCCACGCGGCATGTCCGAGGCAGAGATCGCGGCCTTGGTGAGCGAGGGCAAGGCTGTCGTGGCGCAATCGTTGGGTCTGCACTCGACCGAGGTGGCGGGAGCGCAGTCGGGACCAGCGATCGCCTACGACATGGTGTCGCGCAACGATCCTGAAACGCTACGCATTCTCGACGAGACCGTCATGCTGTTGTTGCCCTGCATCAATCCGGACGGCGAGATCATGGTCGTGGACTGGTACCGCGAGACGCTGGGCACCGAGTACGAGGGCACCGGGCTACCCTTTCTGTACCACCTGTACGCTGGCCACGACAACAATCGCGACGGCGACTATCTCAATCTGGTGGAGTCGGAGTACATCGCCAAGGTGATGTACCGCGACTGGAAGCCGCAGGCGTATGTGGACCACCACCAGATGGGGCCATACGGCGCACGTATGTACGTGCCGCCATACAGCGAGCCGATCCGGCCCGGTGCCGATCCCTTGCAGTGGCGCGAGCTGGCCTGGTACGGAGCTCATATCGCCTACAAGCTCGAAGAGCACGGTATGGCGGGCGTGCTCAACGCGGGTCAGTACCCCGGTTGGGGGCACTTCGGCTGGCACTGGATCACCCCGTTCCACAACATCACCGGAATGCTAACGGAGTCGGCGAGCGCCAGCCTGGCGACTCCGCTGTATCTACACCCCGACCAGCTCCGCGGCGGCGCCCGCGGGCTGCCGGCGTACGAGGCGCAGTCGAACATGCCCAACCCCTGGCCGGGCGGTTGGTGGCGCGTCGGCGACATCGTCAAACAGCAGGTCATCGCGGCTCGCGCCATCCAGGACCTGGCCGCGCGCAACCGCGAGACGGTTCTCGCCAACATGGCCAACAAGGCCCTGCGGCAGACCGAGCGTGGGCGCGACGCAGCCACGAGGTCGTACATCATCCCGCTGCGACAGCACGACGGGCCCACCTCACAGCGTTTGGTCAACACGCTGCTGAAGTCGGACATCGAGATCTGGGAAGCACAGCAGGCATTCGACGTCGACGGCATGGTCTACCAGGCCGGCACCTTCGTGGTTCCGGCGGCACAGCCCAAGACCGGGCTGGTGCGGAATCTTCTGGGCCGAACCCTGTATCCGGACAACACCTGGACCCGCGGCCGTGACGGCTCGCCCTTGCGTCCCTACGACACCTCGACGCACACCATGGCGGAAGTCATGGGCGTGCGGGTCGACGAGCTGGGTGTTGAGGTGGCCGGCGAGTTTGAGCGGCTCGTGGAACCGACCACGCTGCGGCATTACTCGTCGGGCGATCGGTTGCGGTTGGACGGGCGGCACAACGCGAGCTATCAGGCGGTGAACCTGTTGCTGGACGAGGGCGTACAGGTAGAGCGCATCGACAGGGCCGGCGGGTCTCTGGCGGTGGGGGATTTCGTGGTTCTGGATGCCGCGCCCGAGTTGCTCGAGGCCGTAGCCAGCGACAGCGGGGCGGAGTTCGCTGCGATGGACGCCGGCCCGGGCGTCGAACATCACACCATCGAGCGCCAGCGCCTGGCGATGTACCAGCGCTACCAGGGCGGCAATATGGACGAGGGCTGGACGCGGTTGATGTTGGAGGAGTTTGATTTTCCGTACACGTCGCTACGCGATACCGAGATTCAGGCCGGTAGCCTGCGCGACAAGTACGATGTCATCGTGCTTCCGCACGACCGAACGCAGACGTTGATGGGCGGCAACGACAGCCGTTTCGGCCCGGCGCGCCCGGTGCCGGAGCAGTACCAGAGCGGTCTGGGCGACGAGGGGGTGGCCGCGCTACGCGAGTTCGTCGAGGCTGGCGGGACGCTGTTGGCGATCGGACGCTCGAGCGACTTCGCCATCGAGAAGTTCGAACTGCGCGTGCGCGATGTAACCGCGGGGCTGCCGAGCACCGAGTTCTTCTGCCCCGGATCGACGTTGCGCGTGAAGTTCGACACCAGCAACTCGCTGGCGCTTGGCATGCCTGCGACAGGCTACGGGCTGTTCTGGGACAGCCCGGCGTTCGAGCTGTTGCCTGCTAGCGACAGCGAGCGGTATCACCGCGTAGTTACCTACGTCGATCGCGACCTCCTGCAGAGCGGCTGGCTGATCGGCGAGAAGTATCTGGCGAACAAGGCTGCGGTGGTGTCGGCCGACGTTGGCGACGGGCAGGTCGTCCTGGTAGGAATTCGGGCACAGCATCGGGCGCAGACGCACGGCACCTTCAAGCTGCTGTTCAACGCGTTCATTCGCTGAGCGCGGGGGTAGCGGGCGGCAGGTCGCGCGTAGGGTGACGCAGCCAGTCGGGGCCGACTACGGGGCCTCGGCTCAGGCGTCGTGGCGCAAGCTCTCGAGGGGCGGCCGCGTGGTGGCAGCGCGCGCCCCCCATAGCCCGACGACGGTGGTGACGGCGACGACCCCGGTCAGCGTCATGCCCAGACGGCCAAGCGGTAGGGCCAGTGGCGCCTCGAAGACGAAGCGCAACAGTGGCAGCCCCGCGGCGGCAGCGAGCGCGAGGCCGGTCATGGCGGCAAGAGCGCCGAGCACGACGTACTCGACCGCCTGGATGCCGAGAATCTGGCGCCGCGAGGCGCCGAGCGTTCGCAGGAGCACGCTTTCCAGCTGTCGCTGTCGCTGGCTCGTACGTACGGCCATGAGCAGAACCGCGCCGCCAGCGGCGAGAACGAACAGGGTCATGAAGCGGATCGCCAGGCGCACCTGATCGAGAACGGCATCGATGGTGCTCAGCACCAGGCCGAGATCGATCACCGAAATATTGCGAAACGATTCCACCAGGTCGCGCTGCAGTGCCGCCGACACCTCGGGCGATGCCACCCGGGCGACCATGGCGATTTGCTGCGGCGCCTCATCGAGAACACCTGCCGGGAAGACCACGAAGAAGTTTGGACGTACCTGCTGCCAGTCGACGACCCGCGTGCTACCTACAACCACCGCCACGGGCACGCCCTGGACATCGAATTCGAGCTCGTCTCCGATACCAACCCCGAGGTTCTCGGCGAGCCCCTGTTCCAGAGACACCGGGATCACCTCGTCGTCCAGCGAGGCCTGCCCGACCCAGGCGCCGTCCACGAGAGTTTCGCCGTCGGTGAGTTCGGCGCGGTAGGTGGAGCTGTATTCGCGGCGCAAAGCCCATCCCGGGATGCCCTCGTCGGCGCCGATATCGGCGATGCGGCGGCCACCGATGGCCGCAAGGCGCATGCGCACGATGGCCGTGGCCTCCAGAACAGGAGCCTCATGCTTCTCCAGCAGTGCCCGCGCTCCATCGCGTTGGTCCGGCTGAACATCGAACAACACGAAGTTCGCCTCACTGCGCACGGCGAGATCGTTGACCGCGCCCAGGAGCGACTCCTGGAGAATGAGCAGGCTACCGATGACGAAAGTGCCGAAGCCAAGCGTCACCAGCACGATGACGGTTTGGTTCTGGGGCCGGTACAGGTTGGCGACTCCCTGCCGTACGGGGTAGGCGGCGCCGCCGCTCACGCTCCGTCTTGCTCCACCCCGCAAGAGAATCGCCATGACCGCCAGCGCGCCGCCCACGACTCCCAGCCCGACGACGATACCGAGCGACCAGGTGGGGTTGCCGGTATGGCGCCACGCGGCGACCCACAGTCCGGCCGCAAGCGTGGCTGCGAGACCCAGCACCCAAGGGTCCCGAACGGTGACGCCCGGCGGTTCGGCGAACATGCGTAGGGCCTGCAGAGGCGTAACTCGTCGCAGGGGCACCAGGGGCAGCGCTGCGAACAGAACCGCTACGATCACGCCCGCGGCGATTCCTTCTGCGATCGCGCCGGTCGAGACGGAAAACTCCACCGGCAGCGGCAGGAACGCGTCGACCACACGCGGCAGGGCCCTCTGGGCGACCACTCCGACTGCCGCACCGGCGGTCGACCCGAGTGCCGCGATCGCCAACGCTTGCAGCAGGTAGGCCTGCACCGGTAGCCAGCGTGGCGCGCCGAGACAGCGTAGCGCCGCCACGGCGGCGACCTTGTCGCGCGCGTGCAGGCTCATGGCGCTGCC
>JAJCXS010000016.1 GCA_029263335.1 Acidobacteriota bacterium
CTCGACAACCCCCGCGGGCAGTTGCGGAACTCAACGGCTTGCGGGGGTTTCGGAGTTTACGCGTCCGAACGCGGTCGCCATCGACTCGGCAACGCTAGCGAGCTCGATAGAAGCCAGTGAAGAAACGCAGCGCTCGCGCGGACAGGCTCGGCGTGGTGCACGAGGTGATTCGCTCGTCGCTGACCTGCGACGCGGGCACGACCACCCCGTCAACCACTCGCCATGCCGACCGCCTGCAGATTTCTGCCATGAGGACGTCGGGGTCTCTGGCCTCGAGCGCGGCCGGCACCAAGGTCGTGTGGTTGGTTCCCTGAATCGCCAGATGGCGTCCGTCCGCCGAGAACTCTACGCCGCGGCCGTCGTAGCGTCCGAGCAGCTGGCCATCACGCGCGCTCCATAGCCGTACCTGCCCTCCGCCGAAGGTCGCCGCCAGCCCTCCGGAGTTGGAGAAAACGATGCGACTGCCGAGACCGGTGGCGCCGTTCAGGGCGGCAACAACTCTTCCCTCGTCCAGGTTCCAGATCTTGGGCATGCCCGAGGCGTCATAGATGAGGTCGCCGTGCGTGGTGCCAATGTGCTCACCGTCGGGGCTAAAAGTCAGCCGTTCGATGATCCGGGCGAACGTACCGGCGGCCTCCGGCTCCTCGAATCGCGTGCGGACATCGCCCCGCTCGAGGTCCAGCACCACCAGGCCGAAACCTCCCGTGGCGCCCGCCACGAGGTAGCGGTTACCCGGAGAAAACCCGAAGATGGTCCCAAGCTGAACGTCGCCCTCACCCGGCTGCAACGTCGCTCGATCGAAGCCCACCACGGGCTCCCCACCGGGCAAGCGCGTGACAGCGAGCACACAGGCTGCGCTGGCGTCGGAGCACTCGCCTTCATACCCCGCCACGAACTTTCCGTCGTCGCTGAAGACTGATTCGGCGGGCATGGGCCGCAACTCCGCGGCGTCCACGGAGCGCCGCAGAAAGAGCCCCTCGTCGGTGCTCGTCACGAACGCACTGCCGTCGCCAACAAACTCTCTACGCCAGTCGCTCGGCACGCTCGGCGTGAAGCGGCCCGATGCGAGATCCAGAACACGCGCGGACCCGCCCGTCCACACGAGTGCCCGGGTCGAATCGGTGGACACGACCGTATCGCCTTGGATCACTCGCGGTGCTGCGACGGAAGGCCACGGCACCAGGGTGTCGAGCGCAAGCAGATGCGTCTGTGTGGGTCCGGCACCATGGATCGACGCGGCAACGAGCCCTGCGCTCAAGGCCACCACGAGGCGACCCGGCACCGGTGAACGCCACGTGGCGATATTCTCCCCGGTCTCCACATCGGTGAGCGCGATTCGATCGTCGGTCCAGGACACGAACCGTTTTCCGCCAGAGGCAAACTGGCCCCGGCCTGGAACCTGATGCCGTCCATCGCTTGGTCCGCGCCAGAGCAAGAGATTTCCACCGTGCAGCGTCGCAACTCGATCGCCTGTGGCGTTGGGGGGCGTAAGGCTGACCGAGGGTCCGGAGAAGTAGCTGAACCGCGGCCGCCGTTCCGGTACGTCCCAGACGCGGACCAGGTCGTCGGTGGAAGCAACGAGCAACCGCTGACTGTCGGGGCTGAACGCAACACTTCGTACCCCGCCAGGGCTCGGCACCTGCCATAGGGCAGCGCCACCGCGGGCGTCGTAAACAGACACCATCTCGCTGCGATCTCCGCCGGCTGCCAGCCACTGCCCATCATCGGAGATGTGCGCCTCGGCGCACTCGTAGAAGCTGTCCTCCGGCGAGCTCACCACATTGCCGCGCCGATCCCAGACGATCACGGTGCGGCAGGAGGCGACCACGACGAACTCACCGTCGGCCGAAAAACGAAACGCCGGCAGGTCACCCAGATCCGAAGAACCCGTCAGGGCAACCTGACCCCCACGGCGCGTCAGGTCCAACAGCAGCCAGGGGTCATCGGGGCCGGTCGGCGCTTGCAGGCGCAGACGACCGTCGGCGCTCTGAATCGCCCAGTGAACACGCACCTCTCGATTGGTCCGGGTAGGCCGGCGGAGGTACTCCCACCATGTCGGCCCGCGCGCGCCTCCAACCACGAGAGTCGCGTTATCAGCAACCCGCCACCGCTCGAGCGCACGCGCAGCGAACGCGACGCTGGCTCCCGTCGCGATGTCGTAGACGTGGCTGGTCCCGATCGAAGTCACGGCCAGCAGCAGCTCGCCGCGCGGATCGATGCGAACGCCCGCGAACCGGTCGTTCGGAGGCACGACACGCCGCAGCGTCTCGCCCTGTGCCGCGTCCCAGACATAGGCGGCGCCCGGGGCATCGACACCGACCATCCGACTCCCGTCCCGGCTGAACGCGACCCGACTGATCGGTTCGCCGCCAACCTCTGGGCCCTCAACCGTTTCGATCAACGCATCGATCGGTTCGATGGCTCGCCCCAGCAAGTAGCGCAGCGACGGATCGCCATTGCCGAGCCCATAGGAGGTGCCGAGCAACACCGCCGCCTTGGCGTACTCGCCTTGCAGCAGCTGCGTCGCGCCAGTCTCCGCGTAGACCCGCTCGAGACGAAAACGTGCATTCGCGTACAGACCGAACACCGACCAGGTAGCGAGCGCAAAGGGCAACGCGTAGAACAGCGCTTTGACCGGTTCGAAGTTGTTCAATACGACGTGCAGGGCGCCCTGCAACGCTGTGGGCACACCACGCTCGTCAGCCGCCTCAATCTCCGCATCGGCCTCTACCAGAAGCGGCACCCAGTACCGCCGCATGAAGGCGTCGTCGGGCTTGCCCCCGGCCAGAAAGTAGCCGCTGTGGCCGAAGTTGAAGAACCGGTTGCGGAACATCGTCCCGCTGATGCCGCTGAAGCCAACTCGCCCGGCCATCCCGGTACCGACCGACCCGATCTGGCTGAGAATCAGTACCGAATCAGCCACGCCGCATTCGTTGATTACGCGGTGGACGCGGCTGCCAAGCAGGCGGTGCCAGGGAAAGGTCGAGCGCAGCACGCTGCCAGCCAGGACGATCGTGTGGAAGTGCACCCCGTGATGGGTGGGGATGCGGCGGAGTGCGGCCCCGATCAGGTAGGTGCCGAAGCTGTGGCCCACCAGGTCGATCCGATCCCACTCCTGCGTATCGCACAAACTCAGCAGCTGCTGGCGGAACCGCCGCGCCACGATCCAACGAAGAAAGGGCAGCAGGAACGCCAGGACGGAGAAGTAGCCGTAGGTGTAATTGACCGTCTCGATCGTCGGATCGGATCGCTTCAGTAACCCCTCGAGCCTCGATTGCCAGAACCCGAACGTGCGGATTCCGTGCACCGTGACGACAAGGTGTTTCTTCGCTACCGGAGCCTCGTTCGTCATTCGTCGTCCGGGCTTTCTGCTCGGTTCGCGTACCACCGTATGGCGGAGACGGCGACGACGGTCACGAGTGTCGCCGCGATGAAGCTCGCGACGCGAAATCCCACGAGCGGATCGAACAGGTTGTCCAGCAGCTCGGAGATCACTCCATCAAGTTTGGCCAACCCGTACCCGGACACGAAGGCCGAGGCCGCCGCCGCGAACCTCGAGAATTGCTGGCGCTGCCACTCGTCGTAGGGCGTAACGAGAATCCCACCGATCCAACCGGCCGCGACCGCCAGCATCAACACGACGAGGTTGAGGCCGACCTCGGTCTTCTCGCCTCCGATCATGAAGCTCAGGACCGCAAGGCCGACCAACATGACTACGGCGCACACCGTACTCGCTACGACCCTGACGTCCATCCTGTCTCCCTACTTGTTCCATGGTCTCGTCGTGATCACCAGTTCCGCATCGATCCCTGGCGCCGCCTCCGACTTGATCGGGATGCGAAAGACATAGCGGTGATCGTTGAGATCGCCCTCAATCGGGTCCGGCTTGGTTTGGTTGGCCCCCTCGCTATCAAAGCCACACCGCAGCCTCCACTTGTCGTTTCTTTGCTTCGGTGGCAGCGCTTCGATATTGAGTTTGTCGCGGAATATGTAGCCGCCGTCGTAATGGTCGTTGAGCCAGAGCTTCCTGTCGACCTCGTACTCGGGCACCTGCACGGCGATATCGACGGAGAATCCCAGCGACGTACGTTGCTTCACGACGCGCTCGGCGTCACGCAGGAACACCGTGAACAGATGCGGCGAGCGCACGCGTCGATCGTTGCCGCCGACGAGCTCGTCGTAGTCGCGAAAGACCGCGGAGTTCTCCGAGGTGAGCCGCCGGTGAAGATCCCAACGTGCCCCACGGACGCGACCGACCACCTCGAAGTGATAGGAGGCACGAATCTCCTTGCCCTGGTCCTTCTTCGCCTGCACCTTCGGCGGCAGGCTGATCGAGTTGACGTGGAGAACGCCGTCGACGCGCACGTCACCGAACAGGAACCGCGTGAGGTTCTGGTAGCCGCCCTCGGAGTTGACGATGCCGTAGTGCCCCGAATGACTGCGATGCACGAACGCTCGTGGCGCTTTCTTCACCGTGGCATTGGCGATGCGAACCAACCCGTCGCTGAGCGGACCGACCGCCTTGCTCGCGAGGCCGTGCGCAACGGTGTAGTCCCGCGAATTGGTGCCTACCAGGCAGAAGAAGCGGTCGGGGTCGAACTTGCCGTTGAGGGTGGTCACGTCGTCGGGCGGGTGGTTACCGGGCAAACCCAGATAGGCCTTCATGCGCTTACGGTTGAAGTTGTCCATGTTGTTGCGCGTGAAGAAGCCCGGAACGTTGTCGATCACCTGCAAGTCGATGCCGTTGTGTGGTGTCGCGTAGGTGAAGACTTTGTCCACGAGTGCGGTCGCCTCCGCCGATCCCCGTTTCTGCAGGAACGAACGGCAGATCAGACCCCCCATCGAGTGCGCCACCAGATAAACGCGAAACCGCGCCTTGGCAGCGGCGTTGGAGCACAGGCGGTCGCGCAGGTCGAGGATGAGGTCACCGAGGCCGTCGGCGAACTCCTCGATCTCCGGCCTCTCGCCGCTTCCCAGACTCACCGACACGGGCTCGTAGTAGCGGTAGATCACGATCGGCCGTTTCGGCACCTTGATGGTGTCGGGCATGAAACTGCCGTTCGAGTACGCGTCGCGGTAGCCGAAGTCCTTCATCAGCCGCACCAGTGGTGACTCGAAAAAGTGCCGCTCTATGTTCCCCTGCCACGTCTGCCGGATCTTGGTGGCGCCGATGTTGAAGCCCATGTACGGGTCGGCAACGGTATCTTCCACCTCGCCGTCGCTGCCGGCATAACCGCGAACGTAGATGATTGGATAGGCGTGCTTGATCCGCGGGCTCGGCATGTCGGGTCCTCCGTACGTGTTGGGTGATCCCGGGTGGCGATGTCGACGCTAGGTCGTCATAGCCGGTGCCACTGGTCCTGCACCTTGATCGGATCACCGGCCTGGTAACCATTCTTCAGCGCCTTGAGCACCGTTTCTCGAGGCTTCGTACCTTTCTGAACCTTGTCAGATTCCGGCCCGCCCCAGCCCGCGTACGGCGACGGCTGCCCCCAGCGGCCCGCGTAGGTCAGCCAAGGTTGCTCGGCCTCATCGAGGAGTTCCGGCTCGCGCCACGGCGCGGTCTGAAGACCGGACGAAGGCACGCCAGCGCCTTCCAGCGCCTCGACCAGCTGCGGCCGGAAGCGCGGGGGGCAAATGGCAATCTTGCCGACCTGTCGCACGTCGGTTGTCACGATCGCCCGCTTGGTCTTGAGCCACAGCAACTTCTCGCTGATGCCAAGACAGATGGTGCCGGGAGTGGGGTAGGCACCGTGCCCCCCCTGGGTGACGAAGATAAAGGGGTGACCATCGAGGACGTATGCGTCCTTGACCCGGCGCCGCGGCACGCGCTGCCATTGGCCGATCCACTGGTTCAGCGAACGAGCCTCTTCGTGGAAACGGGTGACCCAGCTGAACCCGTGCGCGAAGGTCAGCAGGTAGCCCTCGCTGCTGATCTCCTCGTCCTCGACACGCAGTAGCACGACCGTGGTGGCATCCCAGTCGCCCTGATGCTGGTTCCAGAAGTCATTGTGGACGAAGTAGAAGTGGTACTCGATGGCGATGTAGCTGCCCTCTACCGGATGACCCGCCGGGTACTTCGGTCGGGATTTGGGGCTCGGTTTTCTGAACGTGACTTCCTCGACCCGCGCGAAATAGCAGGGAGGGCGCGAGGCCGAGAATCCGTCGGCGTACAGGTTGCGTCCGTAGTTGGCACGGGCGTAGCTCTCGAGCGCGGCCGGGCCGTAGGCCACGTTGGGTGAGCGCCCGGCCGCCAGCGACTTCATGTCCATGTGACGCAGCTTCAGATAGTGGTCACGGCTCAGCCCGGGAAGATCGGCAAAGCTGGGGCGTGACTTGACGAGATCGTCCCCGCGATACAGCTCGGACAACTGCGTGGCGACTCGACAGTGCACCGGATGAAATGCTTCCGCCTCGTGGAGCCACATGACCGGGGCGTGCTTCTTGATGAGCTCCAACCGCTGCTGCCGTGTCAGATTCATCTTCCCGCCTCTGTTTGGCTACCCACAGGAACGACGCCAGCCTGCTGGCAAGCCGACACTAGTCAAACCTCGAGAACAAATCCACTGAACCCGCCACCGCGGGGAGACACGTCCACACTCAGCGGGTTCGACGCCAGGCCGGGCGGGAGTTCCAACTCCGCCGTCCAGACCTCGCGGCCGACAGCTCGGCCGGGCTGGCGCCTGATCGCAATCGGGTAGTTCGCATCATCGAGGGGCCGCCCGTCCACGAGAACGTCCTCCCACCTTCCATCGACGAGCTCTGTGAGCCGGATCCATGGGCTGTTACCAAACACAACGCGGGCCCCTGCCGGCATGTACCAGCGAAAACGTAACCGCGTTGGAGTCCTGGCCAGCCACTGTGGATCGGCGGCGCCCGAAGGAATCTCGTCGGTGGCGCGGAACACGTCCTCATCGTCGATGGTCTTGAACTTCACCACACCGGGCGTCGCGGACGCCGGATCTTGGCGAACGGCCTCGAGCAACCTGGCCTCCAAGTAGGCGGCCGAGTGGCGACCGTACAGGGTTGAGGAACCCTCGTAATGCTGCGCGCCGTACTCCGCTGCCGTCGCGAAGTAGCCGCCATAGTCGCCGCAACATGGAAGGACCGCGCCACGACTGCAACCCGTCGCCTGCAGTAGCACGCGCTCCATGGAGTATGCGGTCGAGATGGTCGGTTCCCCGGGGAGGCCAGCGATGAGCGTCTCGCCGATGCGGAGCGCGAACAGCGTGTGGACCGGTGCCGTATCCAGTCCCAGAATGAACTTCAAGATCTCCTGGCCCAGCGACAAGAACCTCTGTTTCGGGTGCTGCGGATGCTCAACCGGAAAGTCATTGCCCGTCTGGCCCTCGCGAACCAAACATTCGGGCCATCCTGTGTCCGTCTCTTCGGATCCGGTGACGGTCGGCGCGCCGAAGAACCAACGCGTGGCGAGCTCCAGGCCGGCACCCAGCTGCCATGTCTTGTCATCGATGCGTGGCTCGGCGAACCAAGGCGTGATCTCCTGCGAGCGGGTTCGGGAATTCGCGTCGACCGCGGCGGCCGCGACCGCGGTCCCGACCGCGACGCCGACACGCGCCTCGAGCTGTTGGCCGGGCTCGATGAACGGCTGCAGTCCGTAGCGGTGCCCGTTCACATCACCACACGCGCGCGTACCCACGGCAACGATTGGCGCGTCGTTCTCGAACTGTGAAACGAGTTGCGCTCGGGCCACGCGTCCGGCGAGCCCCGGCCAGTCGGAACAGTAGAGCGGCGTTTCAGACCCACGTGTCGTCGGATGGCAGCCAAAGAAGGCGAACACGGCCAGCGGCCCCTCGTCGCCGGTGTGCTTCGCCACAAGGGTCAGCACGCGCGGATCGACGAACCTCTCCTGCTCGTCGAGCCCGTCCGGCGCGCCGGTCCCCGGACCATCTTCGGTCCATCGCTGCCAGTCCGGGTTACTGCGGAAGGCCTCGAGACTCCGGTTACGGCTCTGTCCCCACACCACCGCGTCGCCGAACGCCACGCCGCCGGGCTGTGCGTCATCAGCGGCCCCGGCAATCGCCACCGCAATGCGGCCCGCGAACCAATCAACGAGCCCTTCGTCGAAGCCCGCCTTGGCCGCGAAGGAATCGTAGAGGCTGTTGCCGTAGAACCAGGATGGGCCTGTGTGAGTGTGAGTTCCGTGAAGGAGAATCCGGTCGACGCTGAGCCCACAGGTTGCGCGCGTGCGCGCGGCGATCTTCTCGAGCAACAGGCGTGATCCGGACATCAGGTCCATCACAACAATGGCCACGTCTTCGCCCCGTTCATCGCGCAGGTACAAGACCCTGGCGAAGAGATGACCGCAGACGCCTTCGCCGCGCTGTCCCTGGGTCGAGAACCCGGCCAGCGGCACGCCCGGCTGAGGCGTGATGTCGATCTCCCTGGCGCCACACAAGAACGGGCCGGGGCCATGGCGGGCCGGAGAAGATCCCCGTTCGATCTCGATCCGACTGCTCATGGTCTCGACCCCGATACCGGACGAAAGGCACTCACGCCAGGCGATAACCCGTGTTTAGAGGCTCCTCACACTATGGAAACCCCTTTGCCACAGGTTTTGCGAGGATTCCGGTTACCCGTCCGCTCGCAATGCTTCGACCGGGTCGACTCGGCTGGCGCGCAAGGCCGGAATCAGGCTGGCGGCGACCGCCAAGGCTCCGACGATGAGCACGATCGCGACAATCGTTGCCGGATCATTACGCTCGACTCCAAAGAGGAGACCTTCGAGCAATCGTGTACCGGCGAGCGAGACGAGCAGACCGAGGCCGGTACCGACTACCGCGAGGCGGACGCCCGTGCGGAGCATCATCGAAACCACGTCGCGACCCACCGCGCCGAGCGCGAGCCGAATGCCGAGCTCGCGCGTGCGACTGGCCACCGCACGGGAGGTGACACCGTACAGACCGAGCACCGCGAGGAGTGCCGCCACGGCCGCGAAGGCAACGATCAGGCGGGTCAGGTAACGGCTGCTGGCCATTGATCCGGCAATACGCTCGGTCATGGGAAGCAACGCGCTGATCGGCAGATCGGGATCGACCTCGCGCACAGCTTCGCGCACGGAACCTATGAGCGCGTTGGCATCGCCCGAGGTACGGATGAGCAGGCTACCGCCAGCTTGGCCATATGGCGTGAGCGGCGCGTAGAACTGCATGCCGACTTCCTGGGTCAGCTCGTGGTCGCGAATGTCGGCCACCACGCCCACGATCTCGGACTCCAGACCCCACCAACCGAGCTTCCTGCCAACGGCGCTCTCGTTTGGCCAAAAACGACGTGCGATACGTTCGGTTACGACGACCACGGACGCCGCTTCAGCCACGTCGTCGGCGGGCTGCAGGTAACGTCCGTCCAGGAGCCGCGTCCCGATCAGTTCCAGGTAGCTGGGCGACACGAATCGGCGCTGACCGATGAGCATGTCGGCGTCTTCGCCCTCGTAGCCTTCCGGCGAGATGTTGTTGTTGGCGAAGCTGCGCGAGAACGGCAGGGTCTGTGCCAGCGCGACGGCATCTACCCCGGGCAGCGCGGCGATTCGCTGTTGCAGTCGGTCGTAGTGACCCCGCATGGCTCCCGCATCGAATTCGCCGTCGGCGTCGAGAAAGCGCGACCGCTCGGGCCTCGCTGTCAGAGTGAGCACGCCCTCCGGGTCGAAGCCTGGATCGACGGCGCTGGCGACCAGGAAACTCCGGGTCAGCAGCCCGGCGCCCACCAGCAGAATGGTCGCCGCCGCCACCTCGGCGATCACCATCGCCGACTGTAACCGGCTGCGCGCCGCGCTCCCGAAGCGTTCGGCACGGAAGGCACCGGCGAGGTCCGTGCGCGCTAGCGAGATGGCGGGAGCGAGGCCGAACAGAATCCCGGACAGAAGCGAGACGCCGAAAGCAAAGCCGAGTGCCCGCAGATCGAGCGCGACGTGGGCGATACGCGGCACACCCGCCGGCGCCAAGGCCACCAGCACACGCACTCCATAAGCTGCGAGGGCCGCACCCAGGATTCCGGCAATGCCACTTAACAGCACACTCTCGGTCATCAGCTGTCGAGCGACGCGTCGCCGGGCAGCTCCCAGGGCACCACGAACCGCGATCTCCTGCCGGCGGTCGATGGCCTGGCCGAGCAGAAAAGTCGCCACATTGCCGCAGGCCACCAACAGGACGACGACCACGGCCAGCATCAACAGCGCCAACGGGGTGCGCACCGAGCCGACGACAACCTCGAGGTACGGCACGATCGTGGCGTCGTGCTGCGTGAAGTGATCGGCACCGCCCACGGCCTTCAACAGCCGCCCGGTCTCGTCGCTGGCCATTGGGAGGCTGACGCCGTCGTTTAGCGTCGCCATCATGTCGAAGACGTGATCGCTATCGCCGGTATTGCCCGTGAAATAACCCCCCGGTCGACTGCTGAAGATCGGAATCCACAACGGCAACGGCGCCTCTGCGGACACGGCGAACCCCTCGGGCAACACGCCGACAACCTCATACGGCGTGCCGGAGAGCCGCAACCTCTGACTGCCGAGATCCGCCGTTCCTCCGAGTTGTTCCTGCCAGAAGGCCCATGAGACGACCACGACATGACCCTCCGACACTTCGTCGTCGGCGTGGAAGAATCGGCCGGCGGCGGGCGCGGCCCCGAGCATGGAGAACAGGTCCAGCCCCGTGAGCCCGATCGCGACCCGCTGGGCTTCGCCAAGACCCGTCAGGTTGCCGGCCGCAAAGGCCACCAGCGAGGCGGCCTCGAAAGACGACTGGCGCTCGTACCATTGCTCGAACTCCTCATGCGACCAGCGCGCTGAGGCGGCCAAATGACCCAGCGCCTCGTGCCCCTCCCACTCCGGGATGGTGACCGCGACCGACATCAACCGATCGGCGGCCGGATACGGTAGGGAGCGCAACAGCACCCCATCGACGACCGAGAACATCGATGCCGAGGCACCGATTCCGAGCGCCAGCGTGAGCACCGAGAGGATCGTCAGTTGCGGTCGCTGCACCAGCGTGCGTCGCGCGTAGCGCAGGTCGAGAAGAAGAGTATCGAGCATCGAGAGTCGTTCTCTGGTGGGGAGAGAGTGACGAACGTGGGAGCGCTCGGCGAGCCCACTGGCAACGAGGTCGCGCGCGAGGCGCAGCCAAAGGAGGAACACGCCCGGGCCGCGCGAGCGCGCGTATTGGGCCTTCAGAAGGTCGGTGGTGTTTTGCAGAAGCGGGGCCGCGTGTTGCCTACGGAACCGCGTCGGGAAGCTCCGCAACAGGAGACGATTCAGAGCGACAGCGATGCGCACGGTTCGTGGCAGCCGTCGCGATGGCAATGCAGGACCCCGGCTCACCGACTGTCGGCCTCGCTAATCAGTTTCTGTTCGCTGGCGAAACGCAGCGACGCGGACAGGCGCCGCGCCTCCGCCGCCGCCACTTCGCGACCGAGGTCGGTCAGCCGGTAGTAACGTCGGCGTTGATCGTCGAGTCCGGCGTCCGGGCGCTCGCCGGTTTCTTCGATCAGGCTCTGCTCCTGCAGCCGACTGAACGCCCGGTACATGGTCCCGGGCAATAGCCGCACGCGGCCCCCGGTGCGACGCTCGACCTGTTGCATGATCGCGTACCCATGCGCCTCGCCCGCCGACAGGGTCAGCAAGATCTCGAAGAAGCCTGGCGTAAGGGGCAGGTAGTCGTCAGGGGCGGCGCGCATGGCGTCTCCGTTGGAAGGGACTGTGTGCTCGAGGACTATATCAAATAGGCACATAGTGACGCCACCGCCCCTACAAGTGAGTAGCAGGATCGTGCCGTCTACTGGCTCGGGCGCAGGTCGATCGCGATCAATTCGTGTTGATCGCGGGCATACAGAATCCCGCCTGCGAGCGCCGGATAAGCACGCACATTGGCCTTCAGCACGGGTGCGCTGGCCAGTTCGCGGTACTCCTCGGATGTCGCGTCGACGAGCGTCAGTGCGCCCCTTTCGTGCAACACGATGAGCGTGCGGCCGGCCAACAAGAGCGAGCCCGTACCGAAGCGACGTTTCGTCCAGAGCACTTCGCCGGTCTCCGGTTCGACCGCCCGCAACGACGGGTTGACCGGCTGTCGCCCGTGCATCCCGAACAGCGTGCCCTCGTAGTAGATGCTGGTGATGTAGTGGTTCGACAGCACGTCGTCACTCGCCCACAGCGACACGAAGCCGTCCGGCGTCGTTTCCAGCAGCGTCGCCCCGGTTCGGTAGGCCGCCGAGAGAAAGATCCGCTCGCCAATCTGCACGGGGGCAGCGGCATTGACAGAAGCGAGCGCTCGCGCCCGCCAGGGAAACACCGCCCGCACCGCCCCATCGGCGGGATCCAGATCGACGAGGCCCACGCGCGTAAAGAACAGCAGCCGTCGCAGCCCGCCGATCTCGGTAAGCAGCGGCGGCGCGTAACCCGCTTCGTGGTCGGTGGCCTTCCACACCGTTTCACCAGATTTCGCCTCGATGGCAACGATACCGGCTTCACGGCCACCGATATTCAGGACGATACGACCATCGACCCAGAAGGGCTGGGTAGCGTTGCCGAACGGTGACTGTCGGGTGTTGTAGCGCTCAATGGCGTCGAAGCCCCAGAGCCGCTCGCCCGTCGCCGCGTCGAGCGCCTGAATGAACCGTTTAACGCCGGCCGTGTAGACCACCCCGTCGACGATCGCCGGCGCCGCGCGGGGTCCTTCGTCGAACCCGAACATCACGTCGCGATAGTCGGTGGCATTGGCCGTTCGCCACTTGGTCTCGCCGGTTGCCGGGTCGAGAGCCTCGACGATCTCTTCGTCACCGATTCGGTGAAACAAATAGACAGTGTCGGCGGCGACCGAAGGCGAGGCGTAGCCCGCGCCCACTGGCTTGCGCCAGAGAATCGGCGGACCGTCTTCATCCCAGGTGCGACGAATCTCGACGTCGACCTTGCCGTTCCGATCAGGTCCGAGGAACTGCGGCCAGTCCGCTCCGGGTACGGCAGCGGGAGCGCAGGCGGCGGCGAGCAACGCGACCGCCATTGTGAGGGCGGCTTCTCGCAGGCGAACTGATGTGATCCCCATGCCGTCAGTGTAGGACGCTCGCCTGTCCGCGGTGCGCCGGGCGATCCCACGCGCCGACCTGCTAGGGTAGCGGGAACCGGCGCATCATCATGGAGTCACGATGGGTCCGAGAATCCTTGCTGTACTGATCCTGGCTGTCACTGCAGTGCCCGCATCGGGTCAAGACCTGTGGATCTCGAAGAAGGTAAAGAGCTTCAACTTCGACCCACGCGCGGCGGTCAACTCGCGTGGCGACGTGCTCATCACCTGGACCGAGCTGGACCTGTCGGACAGCACGTACAGCCAAATCTGGGCCGTACTGCTAAAGAAGTCCAAGAATGGCTTCAAGCGGCGCAAGCCACGGAGAGTCTCCGACCTTGGTACTTATAACACCGGCGCACGTCCGACCTGGTCGGAGCGCGACAAGAGCTTCCTGTTGGTCTGGGACACGCGGCGGACAGCGGGAACGCCGAGTTCGATACTCGGACGCGCCGCCAGGAAGAACGGCAAGCCAACCGGCAAGGTGTTCGAAATCGTCGCGGACGGGGAGGAGAATTTCGGTGCTTCCATCGTGGCGCAGGCGGATTCGTCGCGGCCTCTGGCGTTGTATTACTCGCGTGCCACCAACCCGGCTAAGGCAACCGGCTCGGAGGAGTTCTTCGTGGACTTCGTTGAAAACCTGTTCCTGAACGGATTCGGACAACCACCGGATATCCCTGCCCAGTTTGGCGGCGCCGGCAAGCAGGTGGCGGGGATCAAGGCGGTGTACCCCATCAACGAAGTCGGGGCAGACACCGACTGCAAGGTCGTCATAACGCAAGAGGGGACGCCCCCCAATAGCACCGTCCGCGTCCTGCTAGTGATCGATGGAGTCGCCGTAGGCGGCCAACGGCGCCTGACCGGGGGCTCGCTCGTAGCAGCCCATGTGGGCGACGGTAGTACCGGGCCAGTCAGCGGGTGGATACGAGGGAATCATCACCGGACTGGGAAGGCGTTCCAGATTAGGTTCAACGCCCGCTGCGCGCCCCCGTCGCTGGAAGATTCAGCCTCCAGTAGTTTCGCCCTGTTCGAGAACGACGACCCTGACTGGCCGCCGATCTGGGGCATGAGTTCGAGTGTTCCGGCTTCTCTGCAGGGCGCCAGCCGCGGATTCGTCAAGGACCAATGGATCTACGCAGCCAACGACGGCGCGCTGAAGTCGGCCGCGATCAACGTCGATAAGTTCGAGACCCCCCGCACCCTGACCAGCACCGACAACAAGGCGACGTTCGTGCGCGCGCTGACGCTGACCCCGCCCGGAGCGGCAACCCGCGCCGCGACACCCGAGGTTCTCGTGCTGTGGCTCAAGGCGGTCGCGGACAAACAGGAAGTTCGCGCCCACCTGTTCACCCCCGAATAAGACCGCGGCCACATCCGAGCCCACCGGCCGTCTACGCGTTGTCTGTCGCCGCGCTACTCCATCTCGATGAAGCTATTGGGACCGGTGAAATGCAGGGCGATCGTCGCGCCGCCGCGAATCGCCGAGGCTTCCCTGTAGATGCGGGCCTGAATCGTGTAGTCCTTCGACACCCGGTCGGTCTCGGCGGCGCCGATCTCGTGCGTCTTGAAGTCGATCACCCATGCCGGTGGCCCCGGACGGTACAGGTCGAACGCGCCGACCCTCCACTCGCGTTCGCCGGCAAGGTGCACGAACTCCAGTTCGCGATAGTGCTCGCCCTCCGCGTACCAGGCCCACTCCTCGGAGCGGACGACGCGGCGAATCTCGGCCTCGAGTGCTTCTCGATACGTCGTGGTCTCGAGTGCCTCCTCGAGATCAGGATCGTCAATGCCCCCGATGGCCTCGTGCAGCAAGCGAGACAGCTCGGCCTCGTCCTGGATGTGCTCCAGGACGCCATGGATGACCGTGCCCCGCACGGTCGCGGGCACGCGTCGTGACGGCGCATCAGGCCCGCTATCCGCGCTTTCGACATCCTGCTCCAGCGTGCCCTCCTCCATCTGACGCGCGAACTCCCACTTCGGCTGCACGCCGTGGCGATAGCGCAGGCGCCAGGTCTGTTCGTCCTTGGCACGGCCCATGAGTTCCGTTGCCGAGACGACGAAGCGTGGCCGCGGCTCGGGCGGCGATTGCAGCAGTGCCGGCGGTTCGGCGAGGTTCAGCTCGGCCAGCCACGAGAGGGCCGGTCGCGGCCCGCGGTTCGAAGGCGCCAGTTCGGGGGGCTCGGCGCGCACCATGAAAGGATGTCTCTCGACGCTGGGTGCCAGCAGAGCAGAGTATGACTTTTCGCGGCTGCGCGGCCCGACGATAACCAGCCGCTCACGGGCGCGAGTGGTGGCAACGTAGAGCAGACGAGCATCCTCGGCCAGTTCCTCGGCCTCGTACCGTCGCCACAAGCGCCAGGTGCGGTCGCCGCGGTCGCTCTGTGCGGGACACAACACCGGACCGAGTTCGGGGTCTGACCAGAACGTGTTGGCGTTGCGATCCGAGTGCGCGCTACCGGTTCCCACCACGAACACGACCGGCCACTCCAGACCTTTGGCCGCGTGGATGGTCGAGAGCGTCACGACATCGTCATCCTTGGAGTAGAGCGGCGCCTGTGGCAGGCCGTTGTCCTGCGCATCCCACCGTTCCCACACCTCGAGGAAGGTAGCGATATCGAGATCACGGTACTGCTCGGTGAACTGCAGGAAGCTCTGGATGTTGGCGAGCTGCTCCTCGGCGCCGCCGCCAACCAACAAATGCAGTCGGTAGCCGAGAGCGTCGAGCACGAACCGCAAGACCTCGTCCAACGGCACCCGATGCACCCGACTGCGGGCCTCGGCAACGACATCGAGCGCTCGGTCCAGTGAGATGCGCTCGATGTCGCTCAGCAATGCGCCCTCCGGGCCATCGAACCATTCGCCCTCGCGCACGAAGCGCCGCGCTCTGAGCAACAGCGACTTGCCCCCAACACCCAGCGCCATGTGGGTAATTACTTCATCCCGCAATGCCACGAATGGCGAGCGCAGGAACCCGAAGGCGCGGTAGTCGTCGCGCGGGTTGCGCAGCAAACGCAACAAGTTGAGCAGATCGAGGATCTCCTGGCGCTTGCCCAGGTGCGGCGCGCCCGAGATGTAGTAGCGGATGCCCACATGCGCGAGCGCACCTTCGAACGCGGGCAGCACCTTGCGGCCGCGGTACAGAATGGCGATGTCTCGGTTCTCGATCGCTCGGTGCTGACCCGTGTCCGGGTCTACAACCTGTTCAACGCCAACGATCTCCTCGATACGTGCGGCTACCTGCGCCGCCTCGGCATGCAGGTTCTCCTTCACCGACACGTCGCCCTTCTTGTTCTCGGTACGCTTCTCGGCGACGAGCCATTCCAGCCGAGCCGTGTCGGAGTCCTGGACGCCCGCCACCAGGTCGGCATAGGCGATGCGGCTAGCCAGACCCTCTTCGTCGACCCTGTCACCAACGGCGGTCATCGCTCGCGCGCAGGCGTCGTTTACGAAGTTCACGATGGGCGGTGCACAGCGGAAATTCTCGGACAGATCGAGAACCACACCGTGGCGGTGCATGCTGGATTCGACTTGGTTCCATACCGAGATATCGGCCCCACGGAAACGGTAGATCGACTGCTTGGGGTCACCCACGAGGAAGAGCTGTGGCC
>JAJCXS010000017.1 GCA_029263335.1 Acidobacteriota bacterium
TCTGGAGGCGGCTCTCGGCTACACGGTGCCAACGGCGCTGGCCGAGGTGCTCACGGCCGCGATGGAGCGAAACGGGATCGAGGACGCAGTCGCCGCCTATGAGAGCTTTCGCGCCGATCCGGCCAACGCCTACGTCGATACGTTCCGCATCGTTCGCAGGTTCGGCGACACCCTGCTGCGGACCGACCAGGCAGGCGCCGCACTGACCGCGTATGAGCTCAACCTCGTCGCGTACCCGATGCGGGCGCGAGCCCACATCAGCCTGGGAACCTGGCACCAGGAGGCTGGCGACATAGCACTGGCGAGGTCGTTCTACGAGGCGGCGCTCGAGCTCATCGACGATGATCGCAGCCTATATACAGGCCTGGCCATGGCGCTGCGCGACTACGTGCTGGCGCAACTGGGCGAGATGGTCGCGAGGAGCCTACCGTGATTGAAATACCGAGGGAGACCAGAGCGTTGTGCTCGAACCAGCGGCGATACGGCGTTGCGCCGAGCCCCGCTAGCCTGGGCGCTGGGCTCCCGCCATTGCCGGTGGGGAAGGACGGCCTATTGTCTTAGGGGACGAGGAGGGCCGGTCGCTCCTGCTCAAGATGCGGTCCGTATTGGTGCTCAACAAGGAGAAGTCCAAGGCGGATGCAGACTGCCGATCTCATGCCTGCATTGCCTACAGAGGATTGACGGCCCTGTACCTACCGCAGCGGTCCAGCGTCTTCATTTCTTCACTTCAACGCGCTCTGAGGCTGCCGGCGTGCCGAGCATACCCCGTGCGCGGGCGAGCGGGCCACCGGCCAACCTCCAGCGGGCGAGAAAGAGCACGCCGTAGACTCCTAACAGTGCAGAGGGCCACAGGGGGCCAAAGGAAGGCTCCATCACGAGCTCTGTCATGAGTGCCCCGCTCATCACTACCAACAGGAGCACCGCCCCGTACGCGGCGAAACGTGGCACCAGAAGTGCCAGGCCTCCCGCCACCTGGGCCAGGCCCACTAGGATGCGCAACCATCCCGGAAATCCCCAGTTGTCGAAGATCCCGACCCAGATATCACTTCCGAGCTTACCCCCACCGGCCAGCAGCATGATCGCGCTTCCCGGGATCGTCAGAAGCCACACAAGGGACAACTTGATTAGCCTACTCACCCTTGACGCATCTACCATTGAAGTCCTCCAGAGGAAACGCTTAGCATTGATGGACTGCAGCCGTACAACAGCTATAATGTTACGCAGCGAAACATTACAGTATGTAATCTTACATGAATACCCCTGCAGCTGGCATCGGAGATAGTACGGATGGCTGATCGCCCCCTGCCCCACCTGCAATTCGCCGTCCTCGGCATCATCGGCGCGAGCAAACGGTCCGGCCGCCAGATCAGAGCGGAGCTAGCGGACCTCGGTATCAAGAAGGTCGGACCGGCTTTCTACCGCCTGATGTTGCGATTGGAAGAGGCCGAGCTGGTCGAGGGCTGGTACGAGCAAGAGGTCGTCAAAGGGCAGATACACCGAGAGCGCGTCTATCGAGCCCGAGCGGCGGGGCTGGAGGCCTGGGAAAAGACCCGAGATCTTCACATGGAAGTTATTCGCCGATTCTCGGGGAGGCCCACCGAGTCCAGCGCGTGAAGGAACTGCCGTGGCTATGGAGTCTCCTCGGCGGCCTGTTGCCGGCGAGCATCAGGGATGGGGTGTTCGAGCCGGCCTGCCTCGATCTCTGGCGGGACAGGGTCATGCACGAGAGTTCCGTATCGCTCTGGCGACGGCGCAGCGTCGGGATCCTTGTGATGGGCTACCTACTGGCCGCCGCTTGGTACGGAATACCCCGGTACCTCAACAGGGGCCCACGCTCGAACACCGCACGCTGGGTGAGCCGGGTCGGGATCGTGTTGTTGGCACTCGCGGCTCTGCTCGTGTTGGGCCCAGCAGCCCTTCAATACATCAACTACGGGGGTTCATGAGATGGGCACCCCATTTGGCATGGCCGGACCCGGGTAGAACGGAGTTCACCGCCTTCAGCTTCACCGCTACGATGGGTCGTTTCTTTGGCGCCGGAGCCGAGGCCACGTACGCGCCACACCGTCGATCTAGACAAAGCCGACTCCCGCTAACCCACTGCGACATAGTGGAAAGCCGTTATCAGGGAGCGGATTCTGGAACCGCGGCCGGCACGGTGCTCGACACGATTTCGACCCGCGCTCAACGGCGCGGCAGCAGAAACGGGCACTTTCTAGTTCGCAACGCTCAGGTCAGGCTCGGGCAAGATTCGGCCTGAACCGACTCTACGCTAAGCGGTGACCACCCCTCTCCAGGTCCCAAAGGCGCGAGCTCGAAGCAACCGGTGGATCGTAGTCGGTGCCGGCTCAGGCGCGATCGGCCAGCGCGCGCACCGCGGACTCGGCCAACAGGTCGCGCAGGCGTGCAGCCTCTGCCGCCGCAGTGCGCACGCCGAAGTCAGTGAGCCGATAAAGCCGCCGCGGCCGGCCTGGCGCCTTGGAGTCGTGATCAAGGCCGACCTCCGCGAGCAGTCCGGCTCGCGCCAGGCGCTGCAAGACGCTGTAGAAGTTCCCCGGCAGCATGTCGATCTGCCCGTTGGTGCGGGCACGCATCTCCTTGACGATCCCGTACCCGTGGCTGTCACCCTCGACGAGAACAAGCAGTACCTGGAGGTCCACGGGGTTCATCGGTAGCAGGTCTTCGGGTTGCTTTGCGGATGGCCGCTTGGGACGCATGGGTCACTCCGTTCGTAGCGCGCGCACCGGGTCGACGCGAAGGACCCTGCGTGCCGGAATGTAGGCAGCGACCAGACTGGCTGCCAGAAACACGAGCACCACGGCCGCGAGGGTCGCCGGATCACTCGGTTCGATACCGTAGAGCAACGATCGAAGGAAATGCGTCGTCTGCCAGACGCCGATCCCGCCTAGCGCGAGCCCGACGAGAACCGGCCTGATGCCGCCGAATGTCGCCAACGCGAGGATCGATCGGGCTTCGGCACCAAGGGCCACCCGGATCCCGATCTCGCGAGTACGACTGACGGCGGCGTGACTGACGACTCCCGCGATACCGATGAGCACCAGAACCAGGGCCACACCCGCGAAGGTGCCGAACACCAGCGCGCTGAATCGCGTCTCGACAAGCCAACCGGCCACCTTGTCCGAGCCGAGTTCGAAGCGACGCACAGGCTGTTGCGGATCCAGATCCCAGAGAGCGCGCTGAAGAAGTGGAACGAGCGCCGCGGGGTCGCCGGTGGCTCGAACAATCACGGCGGCGTACGCCCATGGCGTCGCGGTGCTCTTTAGCGGGAGGTAGATCTGAAAGTCGTCGTCGCTGGTACGGAGGTCGAACGACGCGGTCGGTGCTACGACTCCAACGACACTCTGCCAATCACCGTCCTCCAGGCGGAACCTACGGCCCACGGCTCGCTCTTCCCCGAAGATCCTCCGGGCAAGAGGCTCCGCGATGACGACGTTTTCGGTGTCGTAGTCCTGAACGCCAAGCGGCCGGCCAGCGAGCATCTCGATGCCCGCCGTCGCGAAGAACCCGCTCCCAACGCGCCCGAAGGGCAGGATAGTGCTCCCGTCGACCCGGTCGCCGTCATCGGCCTCCAATCCGTCGACCACCATCGTGCCGCCAGGCGTCGGGACACTATCACCACCCAGCGTCACGCTGTCGACACCGGGTAATCGCGCGACTCGTGCCGCCAAGTCATCGAGCATCCCGAGGCGTGCGTCAGGCGTCGGATAGCGATCCTCGTCCAGGCTGAGAACCAACGACACGAGTGAGTCGGCATCGAAACCCGGGTCCACGTTGGTGAGCCGTTCGAAACTGTTCAGGAGCAAGCCGGCACCGGCCAGGAGCACCATGCAGAGCGCCGCCTCAGCGGCGATCAAGCTGCCCTGGGCCCGACGGCGGCCACGGGACACGCTCAGGCCACGTTGCCGACTCTGCAGCGCTGTGGCGGCAGTGCGCCGGGAACTCACCCATGCCGGCAAAACTCCCGCCGCGACTCCAGCCGACACCGAGAACAACAGCGCCACGGCGAAGGCACGCCACTCAATGCCGAGCTGGATCGAGTCGATGCGCACCATATTGTCGGGCGCGGCAGCGGAGATCATCATCACGAGGCCGTTTGCGAGCACGACGCCCAGCAGGCCCCCAGCTACGCTCAACAGCAGGCTCTCGAACAGAACCTGACGCATGATCCGCGCACGGCCAGCACCCAACGCCGACCGCACCGCGAACTCGCTCTCACGCACGCTAGAACGAGCCAGCGCTACCTGAGCCACGTTGACGACGGCGACCAGTAGCAACAGGCCCGCAGCAGCCAGTCCCGCGACAAGCGCGGTGCGCGTGTCCTTGGTCGTGCGCTGGTCGGTAAGTGGGATGAGGGCGAGATTCCAACCCTCCTCGCGCGGGAACTCCTCCGCCATTCCCACAGCCAACAGGTCGGCCATCTCCTGTGCTGCCGGTAGTTCGAGGCCCGGTGCGAGCCGGCCCAACGCGCGAGTGTAGCCGTCGGATCGCGTCGGATCGACGGGCAACCATACGTCAGTGCGCCCCTGGGGGAACGCGAAGTCGTTTGGCAGCACGCCCACGACCTCATTCTCGATCCCGCCCAAGCTGATCCATCGGCCAACCGCGTCTGTCGCCCGGGCGAACTCTCGCTGCCACACACGATCCGAGATCAGGACCACCGGCGCGGCACCTTCGGCGGCGTCCTCCTCTAGCAGCAGCCGTCCGACCAGTGGCTGGGCCCCGAGCGCCGGCAGGAGTCCCGGAGAGAGCCGGACGGCGTCGATCTCCTGAGGCTTCCCGGCGATCTCGCTCACCACAGTTGTCGTGCTGTAACCACCCAACCGGTCGAACAGCTCGGCCTGCTCGTGCCATGCCTGAAATGTGGCCGCATTCTGTCCGTAGATCTTCCAGCCAGACGGATGTTGTTGGGCTACCGAGACCAACCGGTGGCCTTCGGGAAACGGCAGCGGCCGCAGGATCGCGGCGTCCGTGATGCTGAACACGGCGGTTGTGGCACCGATGCCGATCGCGATCGTCGCCACGACCACGGCCGTGTGACGTCGTTGTCGAATCGCGGCCAGCCAGGCGAAACGGAGGTCCGAGAAGAAGTTGCGCACAAGGCACGCTCCGGTGGGGAAATTGGGATCACCATGAGCCTGAAGAGCGCGCGGAGCCACCTCAGCGCACGCGCGGACAGCGAACCACATAGCGCGTACTCGGCCTCGCCGACGCGCCTCACTATGAAGATCCAGAAACAGACCCTCCATCTCGCCGCCCAGTTCACGGCGTAGGGAACGCGGATAAAGCGTTACGAGCCGGCGATACACTGCCAGCGCGAGTCGCGATCCAGAATTCCACACCGCCATGACGACTCCTCAATATGCTTTCTTTTAGTATTTATATACTAAACTTCAGCATATGCGCAAGCGTTATGCTCAGAGTCGCACCTTGCCACGCACGCCGTTGCCATCGTATTTTACATAGAATCACTATGTAATTGTCAGTAGATGAGCCACGGTCGATCCCCGGAAGCGACCATCGAGGGCTCGACCGGTCAGCTCGTTTCGCTCTGCCTGATGGGCACTTCCCCGGTTCCTTTCCAGAGAAAGGCCTCTCTGTTTGCCTTGACGCAGGAGCGATTGTATGAGGAACGACAAGGTCCGCGGCGGGTTCAGCGTTGGACTAATCACGGGCAGGATTCCCCGGGCCGTGTTCGCCTTAGTCATCCCCCTCGCGGCACTCGCACAGAACGCTGAAGCCCCGCCGCTCCTTCCGGGCGACCGGATCGCGAACGGGGCAATACTCGAGGCGCACTCGGCCCGTTTTCGGTTGATGACGATGTCGGGAGATTCTCCCGCTGAGATAGGCACCATGGACGCGCGACTGAGCCGCGTGGTGGACGACGGCGAAGAGATCTTGCGCTTGCGCACGGACGTCATCATGGGCGGCAACGCGATGAGCTACGAATTCGACTTCGACGCGGCGACCCTGGGCGCGGTCGCTACGCGGCAAGACGACCCGGCCGGCAAGCTCGACGTTCGTTTCGGTGGCGCCGGCGTGGACGGGTCCCTTGCTCCGCGCGCGGGAACCGCGGCGGAGCACGTCTCCACACCGCTCACCGGCCGAATTTTCGAGGCCGGCACTGTGAGATACCTGCTCGCTGCGCTCCCGATCAAGATCGGTTACGCAGCGAAGCTGCCTTCCATCGACCTCCACGAGATGGAGCCGGGATGGATAACAGTTCGTGTTACAGGCCGGGGAGAGCCGAGAGAGGTCGCGGGTCGCGAACTCAGGGCGTGGGTGATCGAGATCGATCAATTGGGAGGCACGCAGTCGAGGCTTTGGCTGGTCGATGAACCTCCGTATTGGATCCGCCAGGAGCTGGGCGACGGCAGCTACTGGTGGGAGCTCGTGAGCTTCGAAATCTCCTGACGGGGCACCGTCAGGTTGACCGGCAGCCTGGCAGTGCCGCTCGCAGGAATGCGTATGCTGACGTGGTCCGACGCCCGGACCCACACCTCCCAACCTACAGAAGGGAATGATGGACGACGCGATTAGGTCGGCCACGCCTGCAACGGTCCTGCCCGGTTGCCTCTTGCTCCTGATCAGTTGTGCATCGCAGGACTCCACGACCCGCCCGGACTCGTTGGCCGCCGAGCTAGTCACAATGGCTGCGAAGGACCAAGAGTACCGGGACATGGAGCGCATCATGCAGATGCCGGAGGAAGAGCAGCAGGCGTTCATGCGCGCAGGGGCCGAGGCCGACCGCCAACACACCGACCGGCTCAGGGAGATCGTAGGACAGTACGGGTGGCCCTCATTCTCCATGGTGGGCGAAGAAGCCTCCCGCGCGGCCTTTCTACTCGCCCAACACGCGGACCACGATCCCGACTTTCAGGCATCGATGCTGCCCCTGCTTGTTGGCGCCGCTGAGGCTGGGGAGGCCAGCCAGGTGGACGTCGCCTACCTCACCGACCGAGTACGCGTGAAGCAGTCCTTGCCGCAGCTTTACGGGACACAATACGGCGTCGCCGAGGACGCGTCGGGCAGCGTGTTGTTGGACGACGACGGGAAACCCACCTACCTGCTACCCGTGGTGGAGGACCTCGAGAACCTGGATCAGCGCCGGGAAGCGGTCGGCCTCGACGCGTGGATCGACTATGAACGCCGGATGGCGGCAACACAGGGCCGGGAACCGGCAGCGCACCCGAGGTCTGTGGAGGAAGGCTAGGACCGTTCGCTGCCTGTAGCCGCGAGTAGAACGTCAGACCGGTGCCAACTCGGACAGACTAGGTGTGCTTTCCGAGAACGTTGTTCACATCGGGACTCACTTCTGAGAACAATGGGGTTACCACACTCCATAGCTCAGAAGGGAGCCACCGATGCAGCTACATGGTAACGCCCGAACCACCCCGTATCAGCGCCGCGAGATCGTACGCCGTGTCCGAGAGCAGGCGGAGCCTGCGAAGGACACGGCGTTGGCGCTGGGCATCTCGACGCGAACGGTATACAAGTGGCTGCGTAGGTACCGCGAAGAAGGAGATGCGGGGCTGCGTGATCGCAGTTCTCGTCCACACCAGTGCCCACATCGAACCAACGCTCGGACGGTTCGCAGGATCTGCCGACTTCGCCGTCACAAGCTGACCGCATGGCAGATCGCTGAGCGGGTCCAGGTGCCGCGCTCGACGGTCTCGGACTGGCTCCATCGCAACGGCCTGGGTCGTCTGAAGTACCTGGAGCCGAAGCCCACCATCAGGCGCTACGAGCGCACTCGCCCCGGGGCTTTGCTGCACCTGGACACCAAGAAGCTGGCCCGCATCGTCAGGCCAGGGCACCGCATCCATGGAGATCGCTCCCGGCGCGCCTACGGGGCCGGGTGGGAGAACGCCCACGTCGCTGTCGACGATCACTCCAGGGTTGCCTACACCGAAGTGCTGCCCGCTGAGGACCGGTACACCTGTACGGCCTTCTTGCAGCGAGCCGTCGCGTTCTTCGCCAGCCACGGTGTGCACATCGAGCGCGTCATGACCGATAACGGGCCTGGCTACATCTCTAAGCGCTTCAACCGACTCTGCCGCCGGCTCGGTATCCGCCACATCTACACCAGGCCCTACACGCCCCGCACCAATGGCAAGGCCGAGCGCTTCATCCGTACCCTCAAGGAGCAGTGGGCCTACGGCGCCACCTACCAGAGTTCGGCGCACCGGGCTCGAGCCCTCCAGCCCTGGACCAACCGCTACAATCGTCACCGGCCCCACGCGGGCATCGGCATGCAAACTCCGATGTCCCGTCTCAAGGTGAGTCCGTGAACAACCTACTCAGAACTCACA
>JAJCXS010000018.1 GCA_029263335.1 Acidobacteriota bacterium
CCCGACGGTCGTTGGGTGGCATGGCTGAGCATGGAACGCGACGGCTACGAATCCGACCGCAACAGGATCTTCGTGGCACCGGTGCCGGCCATCGGCGAGGCTCCTGGCCCGGTGCTCGACCTCGCCCTCGAGCTGACGGCCAGCCTCGATCAGGACGCTCACGGGCCGGTATGGCACGCCGACAGCGGCAGCGTCTTCTTCACTTCGGAAACGCGGGGCACGGTGCAGCTGTACGAAGCCTCGCTCAGGGGAGGCGTGCAGCAACTGACCGAGGGAACCCACAACTATGGCGGGTTCGGGATCGCGGCCACCCACACCGGCGTCGCATTGATCGCCAGTCGCACCTCGATGAGTGCGCCGGCTGAGCTGTATCGCGTCGATGTCACTACCGGCGACGCCACACAGATCACCCATTTCAACGACGAACGGCTGGCCGGCATCGAACTGGCGGACGTCCAGCAACGCGTCGTCAAGGCCTCCGACGGTGCCGACATCGTCACGTGGGTGATCACCCCGCCCGGCTTTGATCCGACCAAGAAGTACCCGGCCCTGCTGTACGCCCAGGGCGGGCCGCAGTCGTCCGTAAGCCAGTTCTTCTCCTATCGCTGGAACTTCCAGATGATGGCCGCCGACGGCTATGTGGTTGTGGCCCCGAACCGGCGCGGCGTTCCTGGGCTCGGCCAGGAATTCAAGGAGGCGATCTCCGGCGACTGGGGCGGCCAGGCCATGGATGATCTACTCGCCGCGATAGATGACGTGGCGGCCGAACCGTGGGTAGACGAGGACCGGCTCGGCGCGGTCGGCGCCAGCTTCGGCGGCTACACCGTCTACTGGCTCGCCGGTCATCACGACGGTCGTTTCAAGACCTTCATCTCCCACGCCGGAGTGTTCAACCTCGAGAGCATGTACGGCGTCACCGAGGAGATGTTCTTCGTCAACTTCGACATCGGCGGCGCCTACTGGCAGGAGCCTCGGCCGAGCACCTATGACCGCTTCTCACCCCACGATTCGGCCGGAGCCTGGGATACCCCGATGTTGGTGATCCACGGCGAGAAGGACTTCCGCGTGCCGGTCGGTCAGGGCATGGAAGCGTTCAGCGTGCTGCAGTTGAAGGGCATCGAGAGTCGCTTCCTCTACTTCCCCGAGGACGGCCACTGGATCCAGGGGCCGCAGAACGGGATCCTCTGGCACCGCATCTTCAACGACTGGCTCGCGCGCACACTGAAGAAATAGCCGTCGCCAGCCTCCCCTCGAACCTCGACGCTGTCGGTAGCGTTGCGTTGTCCGGGGGGAGGGTCAGCGGCCCTTGCGGGGTATCAGGTGGTCGCTCATCGCGGCGTGGTACACGAAGGCGGCCACGACCACCGCGTTGTGCTTGAGATCCTCGATCGGCAGCGTGTCGAAGAAATCCATGTTGGTGTGACCGCCAGTGCTGCCGGCACGATCCTGCAGGAACTGGAACGCGGGCAAGCCCACAGCGTCGAACGGCACGTGATCGGTGCTGCCCACGCCGCGCGACGACACTGCGGTCATACCCAGGTCCGCGAACGGCGCCATCCAGGCCGTGAATGTTCTGCGCACGTGTTCGTTGCCCTGTAGGTAGATGCCGCGGTACTTGCCGGGTCCGTAGTCCTGATTGAAGTAGACCGAGAACTTCTCGTAGTCCGGTTTCATGCCAACGGCGGCATCGTTCGGGTCGCCAAAATGAGCCTTCACGTATTCGCGGGAGCCAAACAGGCCCTGCTCCTCGCCGGACCACAGCGCAAGACGAATCGTCCGGCGTGGCTGTACCTCCAGGGCCTTGAGGATGCGCACCGCTTCGAGCATCACGGCGACCCCCGACGTGTTGTCACTCGCGTTGGGGCTGGCATGCCAGGTGTCGAAGTGGGCGCCCAGCATGACGATCTCGTCGGCGAGATCCGAGCCGGGGATTTCACCGAGCACGTTGGCTGCCTGCTGCACCTCGTCGCCGATGGTGTTGCGTACCTCGACCTCGATCTGCACGTCGAGTTCGCGCCCAACCACCCGATACATACGGTTGTAGTGCTCCGGGGTCACCGCCACGATCGGCAATGAGTCCAGACTCTCTCTGCGGGCCCAGCGGTCGACCTTGGTGCCCGGACGCGCGAAGCCCCGCACGGCGCCTGGCCAGCCGCTGCGTGACTCCAGGACAACGGCGACCCCTTCCTCCTTGAAGAACGCCATGCGCTCGGCGTCGGAGAGCACATCCGCGCCGACGATCGGCCGACGACGCGGAGCGGACACGGCGGGCCGCTCCAGTTCACGCAGCTCTTGTTCGGTGCGCGGCAGGACACCTGCGTTGAGCCGCGCGAGATCGACCTCGGCGGGCGGTGTCCACAACACGGCCTTGCCTCCCAACGCGCCGCGCAGGGCATCCAGATCAGCCTCGGTGCGGCCGTCCGCCACAACCACCTGCAACCGCTGCTTGCCGTTCGTGCCCGGCGTGTGGCTCAGCGGGTAACCCACCATGGGCTGATAGTCCGGCTCGAGCAGATGCAACGAGACATAGTCGTTGCTCCAGCTGATGCCGTAGTCCATGAAGGGCTCGATCTCGATGTTCGTCAGACCGATACGCTCCATCTCGCCGATCGCCCATCGTTGCGCGCGGCGCATGCCGGGCGAGACGGTCAAGCGCGCGCCCAGCACATCGGTCATATAGGAGAGCGTGTCCGGCAGTTGCGAGCGCTGAAAGCCCTCCTCCCGGATGCGAGCGACCATCTCCCAATCGGCCTCCGGCGCAGCCGTCTGCGCGAACCCGGCGAGCAGCAGCACTCCAACGACAGGGACCATGGCGCTGTGGCGATTTTTCACGCGAACTCCTCTGGGTTGAAGATAGCCGCTGTCCGTTCTCTCACCGTCTACCGGCCCGGCTCGAGGTAGCGATCGAAGTGATCCACGAGTTTCCTAAAGGCGTAGCGCGTCTGGTATAGCTCGCGGGTGTCCCATCCGTGCGGGCTGTTGGGAAGCGCCACGAGCTCGAGCAGGTGGCCCTTGCCCAGCAGCATGAGGTTCTCGAGCAGCTGGACCGAGTCTTTGAACAACACGATGCGATCGCGCATCCCGTGGATGATCATCAACGGATCTTCCAGGCCGGCCGCGTGCGTAAAGGCCGAAGAGTCTGCGTAGGCGTCAGGGTTGTCCTGAGGCCGTCCCATCACCCGCATCTCGCCGGTGAGCGCGTGCCAGACATTGGTGGCTGGGGCCCCGGCGACACCAGCGGCAAACACGCCGGGCCGGTCGAACAGCGACATCGCGGTCATCAGGCCGCCGTAGCTCGATCCCCACAGGCCGATGCGCTTCTCGTCCACGTACCCGGTACCGATCAGGTACTTCACACCGCTGTAGATGTCCTCGGTGTCGACGCCGCCGTAGTCCTGCTTGAGCTTGCGCCGGAAAGCGCGCCCGTGGCCCCAGCTGCCACGAATGTCGATGTTGAGTACGACGTAGCCCCGCTGCAGCAGGATCTGGTCGAGCCCCCAGACCGGGTGGGCGTTGCGCCCTCCCCACTGATTGCGCAGGGCACCGCTGTAGATGGAGCCGATGATCGCCGGGTACTGCCGGCCCGAATTGAAGTCCGGTGGTAGCAGGAGCCGCGCGTGGATCTCCACGCCATCCACATGGCTCGGGAACGTGACGTACTCGGGGGTGACCCACTCGTACTCGTCGAAGTCCGAGACCTTCGTCGACTGCGTGACGCGGATCTCGTCCGAGCCGTCCAAGGAGTTGAGGTACAGCTCGGGCGGCTGCGCATCGCTCGAGAAGATCACCGCGGCCCAACGACCATCCGGCGAGTACGTGGGACTGTGCGTTCCGGATTCGCCGCTGACCCGAACTGGCTCAGCCCCAGGCGCCCCGACCCTGAAGATCTGACGCTCCGACGGGTGCGGCGTGTTGGCAACAACGAAAAGTCCTTCCGGGGTCGTCGCAAAACGCTCTACCGCCCATTCGCCCGCGGTCATCGCCACGGGCACCGTCTCGCCGGGAGCCAGATGATAGAGGTGGTAGAAGTCGTCCCGGTCGGAGATGAAGTAGACGCCGCCGTCAGGGGCCCAGGCCACCGCCCAGTAGGCCATCACATTGTCCGGCTCCTGCTCGCGGTAGAGCGTCGTCGCCGCCCCGGTTGCCGCGTCGATCGAGAGGATGCGACGGTCCTTCACGTAGAGGTCGCTGGTATCCACGAGGACCCGCCTGCTGTCGGCCGACCACTGAAACGAAAAGATCGAGTCGCGGTCGTCATCGCTCACCGTCAGCGCGACTGCCGCGCCGGTGGTCGCGCTGATGACACTCAGGTGCGTGCGCCCCGGTTCGTCCCCGGGAAACGGGCGCGGCACCTCGTTGACGGTCGTTGCCTCACCCAGATAGTCGGGAATGAGCACGGCGGCCACACCACTGCCATCACGCGTCTGCACGGCCAGGGAACCTCCATCGGGCGACCACGAATAGCGCATGACACCGCGACCGGCGCCAGCGATCGACGTTAGCCGTTCCGCCTCGCCGATCTCGCCGTCAGCGACAGGCGCCAGCCAGATGTCGCCCCGGCGTACGAAGGCGAGATGGCTGCCGGTGGGAGAGAACGAAGGTCGGCCACCACGGATCTCCAGGGCACGAACCGCTGTGCCCATCACGCCGTGCGGTGCCCCTAGCGGGTCGACCCGATAGAACTCGCCCGAACGGACGGCGAGCAGTTTCTCGCTGTCCGGGTACCAGATTACCGAGGACACTCCGCTATCCACATCCGCGCGAGCTTGGGCCCGCAGCGCATGAACGTCGGTTCCAGGATCTATCCGTTCCCCACGTTGCTCGAAATCCGTGACCAGCTTTGTCGCCGACCCCGTCGTCGTTCCCGCCACCCAGACGTTGCGGAAATTCCAACCCTGCGCGTTCCACAGGAACGCAACCCGTCTACTGTCGGGCGACCACACGGCGCCGGTGGGAGCGTTGCCGATGATCGATGGCAACGAGTACAGCCGCTCGATCGTCATTTGCGCGGTCGGCTCGTTCCCCGCCACGGGCGCCGGCAAGTCCTGCGCGCCTCCGGCTCCCGGCAGCAGGGCCGCCATGATCAGGGCCAGCAAGCACACAACCCAGCCGCGACGACACATCATCTGCACACTCCGAGAAAGCGGACAACAAGGAACGGCCGAAGCTACCGGACCGGCGCGCCCCCGTCCAGAAGACGACCGCGCTTGCCCACCTGCGTACCAGCCGGCACGGCAAGCTAGCCGCGGCCGGCGCTGACCGGTCGTTCACGCGCGGGGCTCGTTGCGGCCTGTCGCGCAGGCTAGTTTGCCTGGCCAGAGAAGCTCAGCCAGGGCGCTCACGCGCCTCAACACCGGGAAGATCTCGATGCGGAACCTACAGCTTGGAAACGTGTTCGGCCTGCTAACGGTATTCGCGCTGGCGGCTGGCGCCTGCAGCTCGCCCAGCGGTGACCCGACCTCGCCTACCCTGCAAAACGCCGCACCGAGCGCGTTGACCTCTGCGGCCGGCCAGGCCCCGCCGGGAGCACGCTTCGACGGCCGCGTGGCCAGCGCCGACCCCGCTAGTCAGTCTTTCCAGCTGGGCGACGGCACGGTCGTCCGCGTCAACGCAACCACCCAGTGGAAACAGTCCGGCCCGCGCCTTGGGTCACTGGCGGCGCTCGCGACCGCGCTCACTTCCGGCGCCGAGGTTCGCGCCAAGGGAAGCGGGCAGACCGAGGCCAGCGGTGCGATCGTGGCGGACCGGGTAGACGCCCGCGCGGAAGGCGGCCGGCCGACAACACGTGTCTTCCGCGGCAACGCGACGACGGCTGACAGCATCGGGGGCACCCTGACGCTGAGCACAGATCTGACCGTCGGCGTCGACGCTACAACGAGATGGAAACGAGGGCCGCAGCGCGTGACCTCGCTGGAGCAGCTCGAAACTGCATTGCTGGCGGGGGCCGGCGTCTACATCAAGGGCAAGGGCGCGACCACTGACGACGGAACCGTGCAGGCGACCGAGTTGGACGCACGCCTACGATCGAGCGCGCTGGCGCGCTTTCGCGGTCAGGTGGCCGCAGTCGACGAGACCGGCGCGCTCCTCCTGGCGGACGGTACCGTCATCCGTGTCTTCGATGCCACGCGATGGAAGAAGGGTGGGCGCTGGCTGTCGTCCGTCGAGGCCATCGAGGCAGCGCTGACAACCGGCGGCAAGGTTCGCCTGGCCGGGAAGGGCACCTCCGCCGCTGACGGATCCATCCTGGCGGCGATCGTCCGTGCCAAGGTGAAGCCGGGTGGCGACGAGGATGACGACGATGGCGCGGACGACGGCGAGGACGACGAGACGAACTGACCGGGTGTAGTGAACACGACACCACCGGGACGAGCAGCGGCGCACTCCAAACGCGGCTGCTCGTCCCGCGCGGTAAAATGAGGGGGCTCCCTTTCATTTCCGTGGAGAACCCGTATGTCGTCGACGCCTGTTGAAAGCCAGGGCGAGCCGAACTGGCAACACCTGACCGCCAGGTTCCTCAAGCCGGACCCGCTCAGGAGTTCATGGCAGATGGTGAACTCGTTGGTGCCCTACGCGGCCATGTGGGCGCTGATGTATTGGAGTCTGGGAGTGTCGTACTGGCTGACGCTCGCGCTGGCCTTGCCGACTGCGGGCTTTCTCATCCGCATCTTCATCATCTTCCACGACTGCACCCACGGGGCCTTCTTTCGCTCCAAACGGGCCAACAGCGTCATCGGCTACTTCACGGGCGTGCTGACGCTGACCCCTTACGACCAGTGGCGTCGCGACCACTCGATGCATCACGCCACTTCGGGCGACCTGGACCGCCGCGATATCGGCGGCGAGATCTGGACCCTGACGGTCCAGGAGTACCTCGCATCGCCCTGGAGAACACGTGCGGCCTATCGCTTCTACCGCAACCCGCTGGTCATGTTCCTGATCGGCCCCGCGTACATCTTCGCGGTCTCGCACCGTTTTGGCCGACGCGGGGCGCGCCGACGCGAGAACTGGAACGTGCAGCACACCAACCTCGGTATCGCCGCGTTCGTGGTTGGCGCCATCTGGTTGATGGGCTGGGCGGCATTTCTGAAGATCTACCTCCCCATCTTCATCATCAGCGGAGCTGGCGGGGTTTGGCTCTTTTACGTGCAGCACCAGTTCGAAGAGGTCTACTGGGAACGGCATGAACAGTGGAAGTACTTCCCTGCCGCCATGCACGGCAGCTCCTTTTACCGGCTGCCGAAGATCCTGCAATGGTTCACCGGCAACATCGGCTACCACCACATCCATCACCTGAGCCCGCGCATTCCCAACTACCTGCTGCAGCGTTGCCACGAAGCGAATCCGGCACTTTGCGCGGGTGTCCCGGCGATCGGTCTCTGGACAAGCCTGCGTTCGTTCGGCTATCGCCTCTGGGACGAAGAGGGCGGCAGAATGATAGGGTTCGGCGGCCTGCGCCGATATCGACGCATCGGCGCATCGGCCTGACAACCGGACGGGTCCAGGCTGCCCCAGCCGCCCCAACCGGCAGGTCGAACCCGGCACTCGCCGTTCAACAAGATTGGGAGAACGCAAGATGTCGTATGTGGACTGGCAGATTCATGGCCCCGAGCTGAACAGTTGCAACTGTGACTTCGGATGCCCTTGCCAATTCAACGCGCTGCCGACACGCGGCGACTGCCGCGCCGTGGCAGCGGGCGAGATCGAGCACGGCTACTTCGGCGACGTGAACCTCGACGGCCTGCGCTGGGCAGCGATGTTCGACTGGCCCGGCGCGGTACACGAGGGCAACGGCGAGGCGTTTCTCATGCTGGACGAGCGCGCCGATGAGAGCCAGCGCGACGCACTGTTGAAGATCCTGACGGGCCAGGAGACAGAGCCCGGGGCCACCATCTTCAACGTGTTCGCGTCGACGTTTACCAAGGTCCACGAGCCGGTCTTCGCCCACATCGACTTCGAGGCGGACCTGGAGTCGCGACGCGCCACCTGCTCGGTGCCCGGCATCGTCGACGTCGCGACCAGCCCGATCACCAACCCGGTAACTGGTGCGGAGCACGCGGTACGCGTGGTGCTCCCGCACGGTTTCGAATACATCGAAGCCGAGTTCGCTAGCGGACGGGTGTCATCGACGGAGCCCATTCATCTCGAGTGGGACAAACGCCACGCTCATATCGCGATGCTCCACCTCGGCCCCTATGGCCAGGTGAAGTGACCTGAGCACTACGACGGAATCGCTCGAAGCCATCCTGCGCCGCGACCGCTGGGTCACGATGGCCGGATTGATGCTGCTGGCGATCCTGGCCTGGGCCTACCTGGCCTGGCTGGCCGCCGGGATGAACTCCATGGCGGCGGGCATGGCGCCTCGACTGCGCGCATGGACCGTCGTCGAGTTTGTCCTGATGTTCGTGATGTGGGCAATCATGATGATCGCCATGATGCTGCCGTCTGCCGCCCCCATGATCCTGCTGCACGCTCGGGTCCAACGTCAGGCAGGTGCGGCGGCGACACATCTGTCCACGTGGGCCTTCGCGGTCGGGTATCTGACGGCCTGGACACTGTTCAGCTTCGGCGCAACGGCGCTGCAATGGGGCCTGGAGCAGGCGGCCCTACTGTCGCCAATGATGGCAACGACCGACCGTCGACTGGGCGCCAGCGTGCTCCTGGTGGCCGGTATCTACCAGCTGACGCCACTGAAGTACGCCTGTCTGGAGCACTGCCGATCGCCGCTGCAGTTCGTCAGCGAGCACTGGCGACCCGGTGTCGTCGGCGCCTTGAAGATGGGACTTCACCACGGCATGTACTGCATCGGCTGCTGCTGGTTCCTGATGGCGCTGCTGTTCGTCGGGGGCGTGATGAACCTCGTCTGGATTGCCGTCATCGCCGGCTTCGTCCTGATCGAGAAGGTCGCTCCGCACGGACGCCGCGTGGCTCACGCCAGCGCTGTCGCGCTCCTCGCTGCGGCCCTCTTTCTGCTCACCGGCTAGCGGTGGCCGGTCTCGCCGCAGCGGACTAGGTTCCCCCGAGGCTCACCAGCAGCGGTTCCAGGGTCGCCCAGACGTTCTCGGCCACCAGCCTGTGTCCTTCCACATTCGGGTGGATGCCGTCGGCCTGATTCAGCGACGGCACTCCGCCAACGCCATCCAGCAAGAACGGAATCAGGTGGGCGTCGTTGGCCTCCGCGAGGCGCACGAACAGCGCCGCGAACTCCTGGGTGTAGTCCGCCCCGAGGTTCGGCGGCACCTGCATGCCCGCCAACACAATCTCGACATCCGGGTACTTGGCGCGGGTCCGATCGATGATTGCCTGCAGGTTTTCCGCCGTCAGCGCCAGGTCCGTGCCCCGTAGCGCGTCGTTGGCGCCGAGCTCGAGCACCAGCACATCGACATCCTGGCGCAGGATCCAGTCGATTCGACGCAGCCCCCCCGAGCTAGTTTCTCCGCTGACCCCGGCACTGACCACTCGATATGCCAGTTCGCGTTCGGAGATGAACTGCTGCACGAGCGCCGGAAAAGCCCGCGTCGGGTCGAGCCCATAGCCCGCCGTCAGGCTATCGCCGAAGAACAGGACCACCCCGTCCTCCGGGCCAGCCTCGACCGGCGCCGGCGAGATGGCCAGTAGACAGGGTGCCCCGATTACGAGCACGGCAGCCATCATCGCGCGGGCCGGGTACAGCTTCAGGGGACGCATGTTTTGAACTACCGAGCCTCGGTTCGCATGGTGGGCAGGTCGAAATTCCACCCCAGCACGATGGACTTGCGCGACGGCACACTGCCCGCCAGAAACTCGTCGACGACCTCGAGGATATCCGCATGCCCGTGGACCAGATCGCTGTGGGTCGCGCCAACGAGCTTGAGCAGATGGCTGTTGCGGAGCTTCCGACTGACGGACTTGGCATCGGCAAACGGTGTCGTGCCATCGAGTGTCCCGGCCGCCAGGAGGACGGGCACCGACGAGCTGACCGGCTCCAGTGTCTCTCCGCCCAGGGGATCCACGCCCCACGGGTCACACGCGTCCTCGATAGAGGGTTGCGCTCCGGTAACACTGCGGGGCGCTTGTTTTGCCGCCTTGCGCGCGCGCTTCGGGTTCTCGCCCGTGGCACAGGTAACCGCCATCGACATCGCCGTGGTGCTCCAGCGTCGCAGCTCCAGACCCACCGCTGCCGGGCCCGCGTAATCTCCGCTCTCCATGGCGGCGATCCACGCCGGCAGACGTCGCATCAGGCCACGACTACCGAGGACGGCTAGGTTCAGTACGAACTGCAATTCGTATTCGCCGAAGCGAACGGTAACCGGGCCTCCCCCCCTGGGGTCGTCGATAACCACGTCGCGTGGGCTATCCGCCAGGTCGGCGAGTATGGTGCGCAATGAACCCACGAGGTCCGGGTAGAGGGCCGGCTGAGCCTTGCGCGCGAGCTTTGCCAGGTTCTTGAGCACCTTGTCGCGACTCTTGGGTAGCCCGGGAAAACCATCGGGCGGGAGCACTCCGTGCAATACCGCGCGGGCAACACGATCGGGGTACTGCCGCATGTAGGTGAGGGCCAGTTGGGTCCCGTAGCTGATACCCCACAACGACAACTGATCGGCGCCGATCGCCTCGCGGATGGCTTCGATATCGTTGGCGCTCTCGCTGCTGTTGAAGGCCGCCAGATCCGTTCCTTTCTTGGTCCACTTGCGTGCGCAGCGAGCCGCGGGCGGCCGCAGTGCCTCGAGCCACGACTCGATCGTGAGCGACTCGCCGGCCGCCATGTCGGCACTCGTGTCACACGCAAGCGACGGCTTGGATTCCCCCGTACCGCGCTGGTCGGCGATGATCACGTCGCCATGGGCTCGGAATCGCTGGACGAGGTCGAAGTAGACTCCCCGCGTCGCACCGATGGCCGCGCCGCCTGGCCCACCCGCGAGAACCACAATGGGGGGACCCGCCTCACTGCCCGTGGCGGTGAACCTCCACACGCGCAGTGTGACCCCGGCGCGCGCATTCAGCCCCCCGGTGCGATTCTCCTCGTGCCGTTCGGGGACCTTGAAGTTGGCCACCTGTGCCGCGACCACACGACCGTCGTTCGCCTCGAAATTGGCGGCCTTGAAGTCGATCCCGGCAGCTGTCGGCGCCTGCGACGCCGCGGGTCCCGCGACGCACACCAACGCAATACCAAGCACGACGCAACTGCACATCCGGCAACTCAACGAGACTGGCACGGGCAACCTCCAACCGCTGGTGCGAGAGCGCCATCGCTCACCTTGTTTCTACGATGCCAGGGGAGGAAGCCAGGGATTTGCCGGACGTTGTCAGAATAGCCGATCGGAACAGCGGACGTCGCCGACGCGCCAGCGACCCCAGGGGCCTCCCCCCCTTCTGGAGCACACCTGCGCGCCCAACCGTCGTCGGTACGTGGGCCAGCTGGCTATTATAGGAAGGTCGCCTCCCGCCTCACCGACGCACCATGACCGAAACGATTCTCGAAGTTCGCCGACTGTCCAAGTCCTACGACACCGCCAGCGGCTCACTGGCAGTGCTTTCCGATGTGTCCTTCACGCTCGCAGCGGGCGACTCCATCGCGATCCTGGGCCCCTCCGGCAGCGGCAAGTCGACCGTGTTGGGGCTGTGCGCCGGCCTCGACCGGCCTACATCCGGTTCCATCAGCCTCGCCGGCGTTGACCTCGCCATGCAGGATGAGGACGGCCTGGCGCGACTGCGCAACGACCAGGTGGGCTTCGTCTTCCAGAGCTTCCAGCTCCTGCCCACCCTGACCGCGCTGGAGAACGTCATGGTGCCGCTCGAGCTGCGGGGCGAGCGCGCCGAACCACGCGCGACCGAACTACTCGAACAGGTAGGCCTGGCGGATCGCCAAGACCACTATCCCGTACAGCTATCGGGCGGCGAACAGCAGCGTGTTGCCATCGCCCGCGCCTTTGTCAACAAGCCGCGCCTGTTGTTCGCCGACGAGCCGACGGGAAATCTCGACGGTGCCACGGCGGCCGTCGTGCGCGAGCTGCTGTTTGATATTCACGCCGCCGCCGGAGCCAGCCTGGTATTGGTGACGCACGATGAGGCACTGGCGCAGCGCACCGGCAGAATCCTGCGCCTAGCGGCCGGGCGCAGGGTTGCCGAGGGCACGCCGTGACCGACTCGCTGCGCTGGGCTGCTCGCCACGCCTGGCGCGACGCTCGCGCGAGCCGACACCGGTTGCTGCTGTACGTCGCGGCGATCATCGCCGGCGTGGCCGCGCTCGTGGCAATTCGCTCTTTCGCCGATAACCTGACTGCCAGCGTCGACGCCGAGGCCAAGACGCTTCTGGGCGCCGATCTCGAGCTGTATCGGCGGCAACCTCTGGACGCGGAGGTGCTGGCCATCGCCGATCGTTTCGAAGGTGATCGGAGCCGTGAAATCTCGCTTGGAACCATGGCCTACTTCCCCCGCACGCGCGACTCGCGCCTGGTCCGGCTCAGGGCAGTGGAAGCCAGCTATCCGTTCTATGGCCAGCTGGATACGGTACCTGTCGAGGCCGCGACAGCCTTCCACTCGACCGAGGGAGCCTTGGTCGATCGCACGCTGATGCTGCAGTTCGGCGCGCAGGTCGGCGACGTGTTGCGAGTGGGCGATCTGGAGCTTCGAATCGCCGGAACACTGGAGAGGATTCCGGGCGAAGTGCCGACCTCGTCGCTGGTGGGACCAAGAGTACTGATACCGCTGCCGCTGCTGGAACGCGCGAACCTCCTCGGACCCGGCAGTCAGGCCAGATACACCCTGATGTTCCGCCTTTCCGAGACTCCCGAAGAGGTAACGGAACGCGTCGAGCAGATGCGGCCTGACCTGCGCGCCCTGCGTCTGGAGGCAGAGACGGTTCAGTACCGTCGGAGAGTCGTCGGGCGTGCTCTCGACAATCTGTACCAGTTTCTCTATCTCGCCGGATTCGCGGCTCTTCTACTCGGCGGTATTGGCGTTGGCAGCGCCATGAGCCTGCACGCGCGCGACAAGGTCGCCGCCGTGGCGGCGCTACGCTGTCTCGGCGCGCCACGCTGGCTACCGGTGCAGGCCTACCTGCTGCAAGCGTTGGCGATCGCGGCACTCGGGTCGACCGCCGGT
>JAJCXS010000019.1 GCA_029263335.1 Acidobacteriota bacterium
GTAGCGCCGGACAGTGCCGAGATCATCGTGATGGACGGCAATTTTCACGGCCGAACCACGACCATCGTCAGTTTCTCTACCGACGAACAGGCGCGCGACGGCTTCGGTCCATTCACGCCAGGCTTCAAGGTGGTTCCTTATGGCGATGCCGAAGCGGTACAGGCGGCGGTTACGCCGAACACCGTGGGAGTGCTGGTGGAACCGATCCAGGGCGAGGGTGGCGTGGTGTTGCCTCCGGACGGTTTCCTCGCCGCGGTGGCGAAGATCTGTCGCGACCAGAACGTGCTCTTGATCGGTGACGAGGTGCAGACCGGTCTCGGCCGCACCGGCAAGTTGCTGGCGAGCGACTGGGAAGGCGTGCGGCCAGATGTCCTGATTCTTGGCAAGGCGCTCGGTGGCGGTGTCTATCCGGTCTCGGCCGTGCTGGCGGACTCAACGATCATGAACGTCTTTCATCCGGGTGATCACGGTTCGACCTTTGGCGGCAATCCCCTGGCGGCGGCGGTGGGCCAGGCCGCCCTGGCGGTCTTGCTCGAGGAGAAACTCGTGGACAACGCCAGCGAGCTCGGCGACTGGTTCATGGATCGGCTGCGCGCCATCGCGTCGCCACACGTTGAGCTCGTTCGTGGGCGTGGTCTCATGGTCGGCGTGGTGATCAAGGAGTCCTCCGGACCCGCACGGCCGTTCTGTAAGGCTCTCAAGCGCCGCGGCATTTTGGCGAAGGAGACTCACGAACAGGTGATTCGATTCGCACCACCGCTGGTGATCACTCGCGAGATCTTGGAAGAAGCGTTGGTGGTGATCGAAGCGGTCCTGCTCGGCGTCGACGTGGAACTGAGCTGAGGGCGTGGGCGGCAATCCTCTTGCTCTCGTCTTCCTGCTCCTCGCGGGCTTGCTGTTCGGCCTGACGATACTGTTCGTCGTGCTACAGAAGCGGATGTTTCGTGACCAGGCGCGGCAGGTGCAAGAGCTGCTCGCCGAGGTCCGCAAGATGGCGGCCGAAGACAAGGCGGCGGAATCTGCCGAGGCGTCGGAGGAGTAGCGGCACCGTGGGCTAGGCGGGCAGCTCGCTGGCGAGTTGCTGGATCAGCCGCCATACATCCTGCACATCAGCTCGCGTTGTTCGCAGGTTCCCCACCGCAAGCCGCAGGGTGAGTCGGCCGCGCAGCCGTGTGTGTGACAGGAATGTCGTGCCGTCTTCGTTGACACGAGCCATCAGTTGCTCGTTGGTTCCGGCCCATTCGTCTTCTTCGACTGCCGCGAGGGCACGGCCGTCGTCGGTTGGCCCCGCTCCGCGGCGGAATCGGAAGCACACCGTGGAGAAGGGCGTCGGGGCGAGTCGTTCAAAGTCCGCATGTCCGTCGATCATGGTGGCGAGCTCGGCGACCCACTCCATGTGCGCGCGCAGCAGCCGGGTCATGGTCTCGCGCCCGTAGGTGCTGAGAACCATCCACAGCGTGAGGGCGCGGAAGGGGCGGCCAAGCTGCACGCCGTAGTTCATGTAGTCGAGCGGCATGTCGTCGAGGCCGTCGCCGCGCGCGTCGCCCACGTCGCTGCGCAGGTACTCGGGAACCAGGCTGAACGCCTCGCGCAGCATGTCGGGACGCCGGCTGTACAGCAGGCTGCAACACATTGGCGTGAACAGCCATTTGTGCGGGTTCACGACCACCGAGTCGGCCTGCTCCCATCCGTTGAACAGGTTGCGTTTTTCGGGAACCAGCGCGGCCGATCCGCCGTAGGCGGCGTCCACGTGCAGCCAGATCCCCTCGGCCCTGGCCATTGCGCCGATTCTGGCCACGGGATCGACGCTCGTCGTCGAGGTCGTCCCTGCGGTGGCCACCACACACATCGGCGTGATGCCTTGGTCGCGGTCCTCGGCGATCGCCTCCGCGAGGGCATGGGGGTCGAGGCTGTAGTCATCGAGCGTGGCGACGCGGCGCACGGCGTCCAGTCCGAGTCCGAGAATGACGGCGGCCTTGTCGATGGACGAGTGGGCCTGCTCGGACACGTAGACGCGGAGCGGGCCAACGGAGCGCATGCCGAGCCGGCGATCGTAGGCTGGGACAGCTTGCCTGGCGGCCGCCAGCGCGACGAGCGACGAGGTGGAGGCCGTGTCGTTGATGATCCCGAACGGCATATCGCCGAGGCCGAGCCACTCGGCCAGCCAGTGGGCAACGCGCGACTCCAGTTCGGTCGCCGCCGGCGAGGTGCGCCATAACATCCCGTTCGGGTTGAGCGCCGTCGCCAACGCCGCACCCAGGATGCCCGGCGCCGAGCCCGTGTTGGCGAAGTAGGCGAAGAACCGGGGATGGTTCCAGTGGGTCATCGCCGGCATGATCAGCTCGTCGAGGTCGCGCAGAATCTCCTCCCACGGACGTGCGTGTTCGGGGCCGCTCGCCGCCAAACGCCCGGACAGTTCCCCGGGCTCGGAGCGTGATAGCACCGGGTAGTCACGGGTCGAGCCCATATAGCGCGCGATCCATTGCAGCACGTCATCGCCTCGACGCAGGAATTCTTCAGGGTCGAGGTCGAGCAGTTCGGCCGGAGGTGCGTTCGTTGCCATCGCGATCATCAGCTGGGGGGAGGCGAGTCGCGATTCTAGCGCGTGCCAGGGTGATGAATGGCGTGTTCTCAGGCGCTGGCTGTCACGGCAGCGTGTTCGACCACTTCGAGCCGGGCGAGCGGCGCATCGAACTGCACGGCGACCACGAAGCCGTCGTCCGCTTCGCTCAGGCGAGTGACGCGTCCCGCCACGTGGTGAGGACGAACCTGGTCGCCCGTTTTGCTGAAGAAGAGCTTGCACACGGAGCCGCGCGCGATCGGTACGTCGACAAACGCCAGCACGCCGCTGCGGCTGATGTTGATCGTAGTGCCGCTGGCAAAGAAGGGGCGCGATTCGCCCTCGAAGCCATAGACCTCGATGGCCAGCTCCAGCGGTAGCGTGGCTTCCTGTCGGGGGAATCGACGGCGATCCGCTCCCCTCCAGATCTTGCTAAACATGCAGTCGAACCAATGCTCTGGGGGAGGCAGGCGATGTACTTGATCATAGTGATCAATAATGTGCAAATCAATCGAATGGTGATCATGCATATCCAGAAATGCGCGATTGAGCGACGACGGTTGCCTCGATCTGATCGTTGAGACGTGTTGCGGCTGCTCCTGACCGCCCATTGGTCCGCGGCCTGCCGCCTTCGCCAAAACGGCGAGGCGCGCGAAGAATCCGACGCGCGGCGGCACATTCCGGTCAGACAGCGAACTCTCGAAGGAGAGCACGAGAATGGCATCGGGGGCAGTTAGGATGGCGTCTGTGATGGACGGTGCGAGCGAACAGAGATATCTGGAGGATTGCCGGCACGGACGGGCCGTTGCGTTTCGTCCTCTGGTCGACGCGTACTTCGGCCAGGCCGTGCGCCTGGCTGGTGCGTTGGTCGGGCACCGTGATGCCGAGGACGTGGCCCAGGAGGCGTTTGTTGCCGCGTACGGCGCGATCGCCACGCACGAGCCGGGCCGACCGTTCTACCCCTGGCTGCGAGGCATCCTGGTGAACCGAGCCAAGGTGTTCATTCGTTCGCGCAACCGCACAAGAGCTCGCGTCGAGGCGGCCGCACATCGGCCGGGCCACTGGACGGCCGGCACGACACCGGGCGACGAGAGCCTCGAAGACACGATGCACAGGGCACTCGCCGTAGTGCACAGCGACGACCGCGTACTACTGGTGCTCAAACACGTCGAGGGCTACACCTACGACGAACTGTCGGCGCATCTCGGTATTCCGCGCGGGACCGTCATGTCGCGTCTCTATCGTGCGCGCCAGCGCTTGAAGGCGATCGTGGAAGAACTGGATCCGACAGTCATCCGGCAGCAAGGGAGGACGCAGGCATGACGGCTGACCAACGGGGCCCAACCGGAGCGGTGCCAAGCTGCGCCGACGCGCGGGTCTTGCTCATGGGTTTCATCGATGGAGAGTTGTCTGCCGAGGAGGCCCGGGAGCTGGAGGACCATCTCGCGGTTTGCCCGGCCTGCCGCGGTGAACTTACGACGTACCAGCGACTCGGACACGCAGCCGACCGGCTGGCAAAGGAGGAACCGTTCGTGAATACAGAAGTAGCGTGGGAACGTATCTACGACCGCATCGTACGAGGCGTTGGCTGGCTATTGCTCTGGGTCGGCATCACAGTGATGGCCGGCTGGGGGCTGTGGGTGTTCGGGGCCGAATTTCTGCTCGATTCGGAGGTGCCACTGGTGATGCGCTTCGGAGTTGGGACCTTTGCTCTGGGTGCGATGTTGTTGCTGATTAACATCCTGCGAGAGCGACTGTACCGCCGGAAGAACGAACGCTATGACGAGGTGGTTCGATGATCTTCAGTACGACCCATTCGATCCCTGGACACAAGGTGACCGCCAATCACGGTCTGGTTCGCGGCAACACGATTCGAGCGCGACACCTCGGCCGTGACATCACGGCAGGCTTGCGGGCGATGGTCGGCGGCGAAATCAGCGACTACACCAAGATGATGGCCGAGGCTCGCGAGCAGGCGCTCGATCGGTTGATCGAGGAGGCACGTAGTGTTGGTGCCAACGCCGTCATCGGCATGCGTTTCACCACCTCGTCCGTGATGCAGTCGGCCTCGGAGATTCTCGTCTACGGTACCGCCGTGACGGTGGAGCCGGACGTCTGATCTTCGAGCAAGCGGCGAGCACGCTCGAGGTCGTGCGTGGGTACGTGGATGCGAACCTTCGAGAGCGGACCGAAGGTGAATGGCTCGGCATGGAAGACGAGCGATTCCAGGTTGCAGGGGACGCCCTCGCTCTCGAGGTAGCCGCGAATCAGCTGTGCCTCGGTTTCGTCCGTGACCACCATGAGTTCAGTCCATTCGAGATCGGCCTCGGTTCTCGCGGGCTCCTCGTGTACCAGAGCGATCTCGCAGTCGGCGCACTGCTCGATGCCCGTCACGTACTCGGCGCCGCAGTCAGGGCAGATCACTACCGCTACTCTTCCGAAACGTCGGCCGTCCAGCTGATGCGTACGGCGCTGGCCAGGCTCTGGGCGGATGGACACTTGGACTGATGTGAGGCGAGCGCCCGGTCCACGACCTCGCGACTACCGGCAGGGATGCGCAGCCGATAGTGCACCTTCAGCTCGGTGAGGGTTGGGATACGGTCGATGACCTCGTTGATTCCTTCCACCGCGGCCGAGATCGCGTCGTTCGGCAGGCTGACTTGACGCACTTCCAGTGCGCCGTTGAGGGTGCCGAGCATTCATGTGCCCACGGCTGCTGCGATGTAGTCCACCGGTAGCGGCAGGTCGGGCGCGTCGTCGAGTCCGTAGTGCGCCTTGATCGCGCCGTGAACCCCGAAGTCCACCGCCATGCCCGTCTCCAGGGTGGCGCGACGCTGTACACCATCGACCTTGCCGATCTCGGCTCGGGCCACGTAGAAGGGATCCGCCATATTCTGCGCTCCAGGTTGGGCTGGCGATCAGGGTGTGCTCCACAGATGGTAGCCGGCGAAGCCGGGCGGGTCACATGCTAAGCGATCGGCAGGCGACCCGACGCCAGGCGCGCTTGTTCCACCGCGTCCTCGAGTGACGTGAAATCGATGTAGTCAATGCCGGCCTCGTCCAGTAGCGCATCGAGTTTCTCGTCGATGGCGCGCTGGAAAGCTCGGTCGGTCGAGCGCGTGCCGTCGTTCTGCAGGTACTCGGGGCGGATCGGTACCTTGAACAGGAGGTCATAGGTCGTCGACCAGTAGGCGACGAGCTGGAACAGCGCCTCTCGTCTGCCGGCGCCAAGTTCGAGGTAGCAGTAGTTGTCAATCACGCTGCGGTCACAGACGACCTCGGTGTAGAGCTCGTGGAGTTCGATCTCGCGGCGCACCGTTTCCATGAGGATCCAGGTCTGGGCGTCGAGGCTCGTACCCTCGTTGATCGGCAGGGGACACCTGCGAGCGACCTCTTCGAGGAACCCGACGTTTGCACCCAGTTGCTTCAGGCGCATGGCCAGCCCATATGCCAGCGTCGTCTTGCCGACCCCATGGGTGCCGATGAACGCGACCTTCATTTGTACCCAGCGTCATCTTGCCGGGCTGCCAGCGCATACCGTCGGTAACGGGAGGCGCCTCGCCGGCCGCGATTGTCGAGAATTGATCGACGCCAGAAGGTCACTGTCGAAATGAGGACACTGCGCTGGCGACGTTTCGATGCGCGTGGATTGAATGTCAGTCGTGCCCGAAACGCAAATGGGGACCTCTCGATCCCGAGAGGTCCCCGTAGCTAGGCTGCCCGTATGTCCCCGTACCAGGCGGCCTCGTCTATCTGTCCCGCTTCACGCGGGTGTGTTCATGCAGCGCTGGCTTCCTGCTCCGTGATGGCGCGGCGCAGGCGTTCAGGACTTACCTGGAGGTAGTCGCAAATCTGTTCGAACCAGGCGCCCTGCACGAACTCGGCCGGTGGGTTTTCCCGAATGCGCCGCAGGCGCTCCTCTTCGTGCTTCTTGAGCTGGCGTGTGCCCACGTGGTTGCGCAGGAAGTGCATGTCGTCGACCGTGCGCTCCAGCACGGACCGCCATAGGTTGCGGCAGGCATGCACGTCGCGCTGGTCGTCGGCCATGAGGCGACGCTCAGCCTCGAAGCCCGCGTCGAGCTGTCCCTTCGATTCGTCGCTTATGTTCGTCAGTCTCATCTTTGTCTTCCTTCCGATCCCGAGAGGTCCGATGTTGGTCATCCAGGAACGCGGTTCTACCTTTCAGTGCTGCAAGGCCCGTGCCGGATGTCGCTCATCGAAGCGCGAAGCGGCCAACAGCGCGCCAGCCAAAGCCCCAGGCCGCTCCCCTTTACGTCCATCGTCGGGACCAGGGCCGGCGCGCTCTTGACCGCTTTCGTTTCACTTAGATACGACATCATGTGGGAGAGTCTCTTCGTTCCCCCCAAGAGGTGTGTCAACGTTCTGTCACGTCACATGTCAACTTTCTGTCAAGGAAATCGGCCATGAGTGCGCTGGTTTGAGAGCTGCTCTGGGGGGCTTGTTCGGCCGGCTGATCGATCGAGTGAACACGCGGCTGGTGCGGCTACGGGTGCGCGGGCGCGTCGTCGTGTCGGACGGTGCAGCCGTGCGGAAAGCGGTCGATAGCCTCCCTTCAGACTTGTCTGTTCGAGACCGCGCCGCAGCGACCGTGGTGCCGCGGCGAGCAACTGCAAACGGCTCCGTGGAGCAGTGGGTCGATAGCTCTTCCGATTGGGCCGCCACCCGTATTCGTGCTCGATCGGCGGGCCGTACGCCAGCGGTGGTCGTCTTGCACGGGTGGTTGGCGGCCGGACTTCAGATGGCCGCCCTGCGCTCGTTGATCGCGCCACTGTCCGGCGCGGGCGTCGAGCTCTGGTATCCATGGTTGCCCTCTCACGGACCCCGTACGCCCTCCGGATCGGTGTCCGGGGTCGACTGTCTGTCCGCGGATCTTCCGCGCACGGCGCAGGCGATTCGCCACGGTGTGCTCGAGACGCTCGAGTTGGCGCGTTGGCTGCGGGCCCGCGACCAGCCAGTCGGGATCGTGGGCGTGAGCCTGGGCGGATGGATCGCTGCGCTCGCGGCGACCGAGTTTGCGGACTTCGAGCGCGTGGTGCTGTACACGCCGGTCGTAGATCCGGCCCGTTCGTTTTCCGAGTCGCCGTTGGTCGGCCACATTAGGGGGGGCCTGGCAGCCGCCAATGTGGGGAGAGACCTGACGGCCGAGCTGCTCGCGCGAGTCGCTCCGGTCGAGCGTTCGTTACGGGTGCCTCGCGAGCAGGTTCTGCTGCTCGGGGCGCGCCATGACAACGTCGTCGCGGTGCCGTCGCTGGAGCGGGTCGCCGCAAGGTGGGGGTGCGGTCTCGAGTGGCTCGACGCGGGTCACATTACCGCGCAATGGTCACCGAGAGGTCGTCGCTCGGCGCGACGGTGGCTGGCCGAGGTCGCCCGCTAGTTCGTCGATTCCTTGGCCGTCGGCAAGGGCGAGCTGTTGAGCCGGGCGGCGATCCTGCTGATCAGGCTGCCTCCAACGAGCCGGAAATCGTCCAGCAGCGTGTAGAGCAACGGCACGGCGAGCGGGGTGACAATCGAATGCAGCAGCAGACCTCCAGCCATGCCACGCCCCATTCCCGCGTACGAGATGCCGATCATGTCCACGTTGCCTACCGACATCGGCAGCAGGCCAAAGATGGTGGTCATAGCGGTCATCGCGATGGGTCGCAGGCGCTGCTCGACGGCGGTGCGCAGCGCCTCGCCTCGGTGCATCCCTTCGGCGCGCAGACGATTGGCGAGATCGACCAGAACGATTGCGTTGTTCACCACGATGCCGACGAGCACGAGCATGCCGATTCCCGTGAACAGGTCGTTCGACGTGCCGGTCAGATACAACGCCCAGAACAACCCCACGATGGCGAAGGGCAAGGTCAGAATCACCGAGAACGGCAACATGAGCGATTCGAACAACACCGCCATGAGGATGAAGACCAGCGTGACGACGAGAATCAATCCCATGGCCTGTGTCTGATTGCTCTCCTGCAGGCGAGAGAACCTCTGGCCCTTGTCCCAGGTAACGCCAGTGGGCAGTGGCGTGTCGGCCATGACCGCGTCGATAGAGTCGTACACCGTGTCGATGTCCTCCTCGGATGTCAGTACGCGGACGGCCATGGAGGTCTTGCCGTTGGTCCTGCTGATCTGGCCGGGGCTTCGGGTCACCTCGAAGTGCGCGATCGCCCCCAGCGGGACCTCTCCGCCACGGCTCGTCGGTACCGGCATGTCGCGTAACTGCTGCAGTGTCTGGCGGTCTTCCTCAGCGAGTTGAAAGCGAACGTTGATTTCGCGGTCGCCCAGTCGCAGCTCGGGCAGTTCGATGCCTCGCAGCGAGAAATTGATCAATTGGGCCGCTGCTCGCGGGGTCACGCCTGCCTGCTCGGCGAGGTGGCGGTCGATACGAACCTGCAGCTCGTCCTGGCCGCGTTCGAGCGCCGAGTTGACGGTGAGAATGCCGGGCCTGCCTTCGAGCCTTCCGGCGAGCTCTTCGGCGAACTCCGTGAGCGCCTCGGAATCGTCGCCGTAGATCATCAGGCGGACCAGCCGGTTGCTCGACTCGTTGTCGCCCGCTTCCCGAATTTCGTATTCGACTCCCGGCAATTCGGGCAGCACATCGGGCAGCAACGCCATGACCTCATCACGCCCGGGAGTCCCGTCGCCGAGGCCGAAGTAGCGGGTGCCGATCTGACGAGCGGCGTACCGCCACCACGTGACCCGCTCGGGTGCCCGCAAGAACACCTCCAGCGAGCCGTCGCCGGGGCTCAAGCGCGAGGTGACGGTGCGGATTCGCCACTGCTCCTCGTACGCGTAGACAGCCCTCTCCATCTGGGCGATGAGGATTTCGGCATCTTCGGTGCTCAGGTTCCTGGGCAGGTCCAGGTCCACCTCGATGTTGCCGATGTTGCCCTGGGCCTCGTCAGACTGAGTGACCTGGCTGAGCGGCAGCGCGACGCTGGCGATCACCGCGAGCATCGCGACCGTCGCATCGAGACGATGTCCCAGTACCCAGTCGGTGGCCCGTGCGTACCAGCCGACGATGCGGGTGATCACCCGTGGCTCGACCACCTTGCGATGGCTTGCCAGACGCACCGTCAGCATCGGGATCAGCGTGAGCGCGACGACTAGCGACGCCAACACGCCCACGACCATCGGCGTACCGAGGCGCAACATGTAGAACGCGAAACCGGCGTCGTCGTTCATGATCACCAGGGGCACGATCACGACGACCGTGGTCAGTGTGGCGATGGTGATCGCCAGCACCACCTGGGCGGTGCCAGCCTCCGCCGCCTCGCGTGGGGAGTCGCCCGCCTGCACACGTCGGTAGATGTTCTCGATCACTACGATCGAGTTGTCCACCACCAACCCCACGCAGATCATGATTCCCATCATCGTGATGACGTTGAGAGACCAGCCGACGAAGTACAGAACGATGATGGCCATCATCAGCGAGAACGGCATTGCCAGGGTGACAGCCAGGGTCATGCGGAATCGCCGCATGAAGAACAACAGCACCAGCACGGCGAATCCGGCGCCCCAGAGCATGGAGTCCTGCAGCTGCGTAATCGACTCGTTGATCAGCTCCGCCTGATTGAACAGCGGCTGCAGCGTAACGCCTTGCAGCGCGGGGTCGGTCGCGAAGATTTCTTCGGCACGGGCTGAAACACGGGCGCCGACCTCCGCGGTATTGGCCGCAGACTCCTTGACCACGGATAGCGTCGCGCCGCGTCGCCCACCGATGCGGGAGATAAAGCGCCGCTCGGGCTCCTCGTAACTAACGCGCGCGATGTCGCCGAGGCGCACACCGTTGCTATTGACCTGAATGGCGGCGACGTCCTCGGGAGTGAGGTATTTGCCGATCGATCGAACGTACATCTTGCGTTCGCCTTCGACCACGTATCCCGAGGAGAGGCTGAAGTTGTCCGTGCGGAGGCGTCCGGCGAGTGCGGAGAGATCGATGCCGTGAGCTTTGACGCGGTCCTGATCGAGCATGACCTGGATCGACCTCTGAGGGACGCCGAAGAGTTCGACGTTGGCCACGCCGTCGATCCGCATCAGTTCGCGAACCAGTTGCTCGTCGAGGAGCGTGTAGGGGTCGGCGAGTTGCGTTGAGATCTCGAGACCCGCCCATAGAATCGGTTGGTCATCGTCGGCAAACTTGCGCACGAACGTGCGTTCAATCTCGGCCGGCAGCTCAGGCATTACCCGGTCCATTCGATCGCGAACATCGGCGTAGGCGATGTCCATATCGGTGGACTGGTAGAAGCGCAGGAATACCCAACAGCCGTTGCTGCTGCTGTTGCTGGTGATCTGGCGTACACCGGAGATGGTGCCGAGCATGCCCTCCACCGGTCGCGCGATGGTCTGCTCCACCTCGGCCGGAGTCGCGTTGGGGTAGGGAACCCAGACGCCGAGGAATGGTGGCGCGAAGCCGCTCGGCATCAGGTCGACGGGCAAGCGAGCGTACGCAATCACGCCGAGCATGAGCAGCGCCAGGTACACCATTACCATCGTGATCGGTCGCCTTACCGCCAGACGCGGGAGGGGAGAGGATCGTTGCATGGTCATAGGCGTTGTTCCCGGGGAATCACGGTCGACGGTCCAGTACCGCGTAGAGCACCGGCACCACGACGAGCGTGAGTACCGTGGATGTGAGTAGTCCGGCGATGACAGTGATCGCCATCGGAGCGCGGATCTCAGCGCCGTCGCCCATGCCGGCGGCCATCGGCAGCAGCCCAATCACCGTCGTGCAGGTGGTCATCAGGATGGGCCGCAGCCGAACCTCGCCGGCGTGCACGATGGCCTCGGTTTTGTCGGTGCCGGCGCGGCGCAGATGATTGATGTAGTCGACCAAGACGATCGCGTTGTTCACCACGATGCCGGCCAGCATGATCGCCCCGAGCAGCACCACGACGCTCAGCGGGATGGCGAGAAACCACAGGGTCAGGACCACGCCCACGGCGGCGAGCGGGATGGAGAACAGGATCACGAACGGGTGTACGAGCGATTCGAACTGCGACGCCATGACTACATAGACCAGAAAGATCGCCAGCGACAAGGCGAACATCAGGGATCGTGTCGAGCGTTCCATTTCTTCGCGCTGTCCGGTAATCGCGAAGTCGTATTGGCCGGGGCTCTGGAAGTTCTGCAGCACCGCCTCGATGGCCGAGGTGGCGCCTGACAGGTCCGTGGTGGTGTTGGCGCCGATCACGGCCGAACGACGCTGATCGATGCGTCGGACTTCGCTCGGCCCCTCGGCGAGCTGTAGTGTGGCGATCGATTCGAGTCGGATCGGATTGGCTTGCCCCGGATTGACGACCAGATGCTCCAGGTCGGCAATGGTGGCTCGATCCTCCGGCCGCACTCGAACGCGGATGTCGATCCGCCGGTCGCCACGTCGGAAGCGGCTGGCAACGTCTCCCTGGACCTTGTTGCGTACCAATCCGGCGACCTGGGCGATATCGAGGGAGTAGTGCGAGAGTCGCTCCCGGTTGTATTGGATCTGGATCTCTGGATGGCCTCGCTGCAGGGTCGACTTGACGTCGGTGAGCTCGGGTAGCAGCGCCAGTTGTTGGGCCAATGCGTCCGATACGCGACGTAGCGTGTCGAGGTCGTCGGCGCGCACTTCGACCTCGATCGGCGTCTTGGTGGTGAACATCGCTGGACGCGAGAACTTGATTACCAGGTTGGGCCGCCCCTCCAGCTGTTCTCTGATACCGGCCATGACGCCGTCTTCGTACAGGATCGGACTGGTGGTGCGGGTAAGGCGAACCGTGAGACGGCCGCTGTGCTCGCCCGCCTCTGGGTCGGGATCGAATTCGTCTCGGTCGACCCCGACGGTGGTGGCCACCGCCGCCACGCCCGGGTTGGCTCGCACGATTTGTTCCAGGGGCGCGATGGTGGCATCCGTCTTCTGCAGCGGCGTGCCTACCGGCAGCCGCGCCTGGATGTCGAAGATTCCCTGGCGTACTTCGGGAATCAACTCCATGCCGAGCTGTGGCACGGTGTACCAGAGGACCACGGCGGTAGTTGTCAGAAGCGCCGCGGCCGTCATTGCGGGTTGCGTGAGGGCGGCGCGGAGGACCACGGGGTATCCGCGGCGCACGAGTCCGAAGAGCGCGTCGAAGGCTCGCAGCAGCGGACTCGTGACGGTGATCAGGATACCGACGGCTACGCCCAAGAGCGCTCCGGCCAGCACCAGCCCGGCTAGCCCCACACCGACGACGATCTTCCCGACCGCGCTGAGGAGCAGCTGCAACGGCGTCCGGAGCAGGTAGGCCCACGCAATCCCGGCCGCGGCGAGTGGCCCGACGAGCGCCCGCTGGGCGACACCTGCGTCCATCCAGCGCTGCCTTGCGCCGACAGCAGAAGCTGCCAGTTCCCTCGGAGCCCGGAAGGCCAGCAACCCTGGCCATAACGCCTCGACCCCGTCGCGTTTGAAAACCGTCCCGCCCTCGGCCCAGCGCGCGAGCTTGTCGTAGCTGGCAAAGAGCGCCCACAGTGGCGAGGTCAGGCAGGCCAGCACCAGCAAGACGGCCTTGACGGCTGCGACCACAGCGCCGAGCAGCGCGATCAGGGTGGTCCCCGGAGCCCGGGCCAGTGGGCCCGTGACCAGCTGGCGGATTCTGGCAAGGTGGTGATCGCCGCCCTCACCGGGACGGGCAAGATCGTCGGCCGCGGCGAGGAATGGACGCGAAGCCAGCATCGGGACGAGGAAGAGGGCCACCACGAGAGAGGTCAGGAGCGAGAACACGACGGTGAGGGAGAGGTCACCGAAGATCTGACCAGCGACACCTTCGACGAACACGATGGGCACGAACACGGCCACTGTGGTGAGCGTCGATGCAACGACAGCCATGCCAACCTCGCCAACTCCGCGGATCACCGAATGCACCAGCGCGTCGCCTTCTTCGCGGCACCGCGTAATGCTCTCCAGCACGACCACGGAGTTGTCGACGAGCATGCCGATGCCGAGGGCGAGCCCACCTAGGCTCATGATGTTGAGGCTCACGCCCACCTGATACATCGGCGCGAACGTCGCCACGATCGAGACCGGGATCGCAATAGCAATGATGAGCGTGGGAACGAGTCGACGAAGGAAGAAGTACAGGACGATGATCGCGAGCAGTCCGCCCCAGACCGCCGTCGAGCGCACCTCGTCGATCGCGTTCTGAATGAACGTGGATTGGTCCGAGAGAAGGGTGACGGAGACTCCCGGTGGGAGCTGCGCTTCGATGTAGTTGGTCAGCTGCCGTTGCAGCCGGTCCCGGTCCTGTCCAGTGATTGGCTCGGCGCCCTGGGGGGGGGCGCGGTCACCTCCGCTGCTGAACGCTTGCTGCTCGGGGGTGCCGAAGACCCGGTTACGAACGGTCTGAGCGACCTCCACGATATTCGCGTCGGCTTCCTTGAAGATGTTGATCTCGACGCTTTCACTGCCGTTCACGCGGGTGATGACATCGCGTTCGATATGGTCGCGATAGACCCGCCCCACATCTCGTACGCGCACGATCGCGCCCTGTCGGCTGGCGATGGCGATGTCCGCGATCTCCTCGATGTCACGGAACTCGTTCAGCGTGCGGACGATGTACTCGGTCTGGCCTTCCTCGAGATTGCCACCTGCCAGGTTCACGTTGGCGGCCGCCAGACGCGCTCCGACATCAGAGATATCCAGGCCGAAGGTCGCGAGCCTGCGCTCGTCCAATTCGACGCGGATCTCTTCCTCGAGGCCGCCCTTTACCTTGACGGCGGCGATTCCCGGCAGCGACTCGAGGTCCCTGCGAAGCTGCTCCTCGGCATACTCGCGAAGGAAATAGAGATCGCGTTGCCCGTGCAGCCCGAGACGGATCACGGGGTCGAGCTGCGGGTCGTAGCGCAGAATCAGAGGTCGTGCGGCATCGTCCGGCAGGAAGACCTGGTCCAGCATCTCGCGGACGTCCTGGGTGGCGTCATTCATGCTCGTGCCCCAGGCGAAGTCGAGCGTGACGTCCGAGACGCCCGCGCGCGAGACCGACGAGATGCGAATGAGGTTGCCGACAACACCGAGCTCTTGCTCGATCGGCCTGGACACCGCAGTCTCGACTTCCTCAGGGGCGCTGCCGGGATACTCCGTTCGAACCGTGAGGCTCGGGTACGCCAGGTCCGGCATCAAGCTCAGCGGCAGCAACGTGTACGACACGGCGCCGAACACGGCGATGGCGAGAAACGTCATCAGGATCGCCACGGGACGCTGCGTGGTGAATTGGAACGCGCGCGTACGGGAATCCACGAGCATGTAGCCTCAGATCATCGTGCCTGGCGGGTCACATGGGGCAATCGGAGTCGCACTCAGCGCCCCGCGGCGAGGCCCACGCTCTCGCCGGTGACGAGTTTGACCGGCATGCCGGTTCGCAGCGCGTCCTGCCCGAGAACCACGACCCGGTCGCCTGGTTCGAGGCCGGTCACGACCTCCACCAATTCCGCGTCGCCAGCACCCAGGCGAACGGCTACCTGGACTGCCGAGTAGCCGCTGCCGTCCGCGTCGACGCGATAGACCGCAGTCGAGTCTCCAGCGTAGACAATCGCGCGCTTCGGGATGAGCAGCGCGTCGTCACGTTGCGCAGTAGTGATACGCACGTTGACGAACATCCCCGGTCGTAGGTCTGCAACGGAGGACATCAGCACCGTAACTTTTGCGGTACCGGACTGCGGGTCTACGACCGGCGCGATGCGGTCCACCTGTGCTGCGAAACTGCCGGGAGAGAGCACGTCCGAAGTTACCTCGGCTGGCTGTCCGGCGGCCAGGCCCGGGAGATCCGCTTCCGGTACGCGCACATGCACCCAGAGGCTATCCGGGTTGACGATGGTGAACAGCGCCTGATGCGCGGCGACGCGCGCCCCGCGATGCACCGCGCGGCTACTGATGACGCCACTGATCGGTGCCCGAACGGTGGCTTCGGTGAGATCGAGCAGCGCCTGCTCGTGCGCGAGTTCCGATTGCCGCACGTCGTAAACGGCCTGGTCGTAGTCGACCTGCGCCAGCACGCCTTCGCCGAGCATGCGCTCGTAGCGGGCCATGTCGGCCTTCTTCTTGTTCAGTTCCGCCTCCGCGCGCGCCGCGGCGAGGCGGTACTCATTCGGATCGAGTTCCACCAGAACATCGCCCTGTTGCACGCGTGTGCCCTCTTCGACGCGAAGCGTTTCCACCTGGCCGGGAACCTTGGCGAGTACCTCGACCAACTCGATTGCTTCGAGGTTGCCGGAAGCGATGATCCATGAGGTGACCGGGCCCGGTGCAACTCTGGCCACCACGACGGGGACGGCCTCCTCAGGCAGGTCGCCCGGCGCGGCTGACGGGACCGTGTCCGAAACCGGTTCGGCCGTGCTGCCCGCGTCGGCGCTCGTAGGACCGCAGCCGACTGTCGGCGAGGTCGCGACGGCAAACAGGATGATCAGAGCTGGGAGTTTCCGACTCATCGGACAGGCTCGCGGTGGAGGATCGTTCGGGAACGTGTTGCCGCTCAGCACTAACTACGACGGCGAGGCGCGGAAGGTTCCGTTCGCAGCGGGAGAATCTTGCGGCAAACGTACGCGTATCTGCCTATGGCCAGAGTAGCGGACCGCGCATTCGCGCTGCAGCCCTTTTCGTGCCTCTGCGCGGCGAATACGAGATTTTTTCGCGCCGCGCTTTTCTTCACTGCGCACGGCTGACCTCTTTACACCACCGCTGCGTTTCAACATAATTTGCGCGTCTATCTTCCCCGCAAAGGGAAGGCTGTGTCCTGGGGGTACCAACACAAGGGGTGACGGGGTGGCTGCAAAAAAGAAAGCTACGAAGAAGAAGGCGACGAAGAAGAAGGTTGCCAAGAAGAAGGTGACCAAGAAGAAGGCCACGAAGAAGAAGGCCACCAAGAAGAAGGCCACCAAGAAGAAGGCCACCAAGAAGAAGGTCGCCAAGAAGAAGGTCGCCAAGAAGAAGGCCACCAAGAAGAAGGCCACCAAGAAGAAGGTCGCCAAGAAGAAGGTCGCCAAGAAGAAGGCGACTAAGAAGAAGGCCGCCAAGAAGAAGGCTACGAAGAAGAAGGCAACGAAGAAGAAGGCCACGAAGAAGAAGGCCACCAAGAAGAAGGCCACCAAGAAGAAGGCCACCAAGAAGAAGGCCGCCAAGAAGAAGGCGACCAAGAAGAAGGCCACCAAGAAGAAGGCCACGAAGAAGAAGCCGGCCAAGAAGAAGGCGACCAAGAAGAAGGCGACCAAGAAGAAGGCCGCCAAGAAGAAGGCAACCAAGTAGAGCGCCGTGCGCTGCTAGCGCCAGGTGCCTTCAGTCGCCCCCAGGAGTAAAGGGAGCGGGCCAGTCGCCCGCTCCCTTTCTTTGTCCCCACCGGTTCCGAGGTTCAGGAGGCTGCAATGC
>JAJCXS010000020.1 GCA_029263335.1 Acidobacteriota bacterium
GACGACGTGGCCGGAGCCAACGAACGGGTGGCGCTGGCGCTCGCGGCGGACACCTCGATTCTCATCGTTCCCCACGTGCGCACCCGCGACGAAGCCGAGGCTGCGGTGGCCACCATGTCAGGCACCGGTAACGACTGGCCGGCTCATGTCGATGGCGAGCTGAGCACGTGGTTGATCGTCGAGGATCGGGAGGGGGTGGCCAACGCCCGCGCCATTGCCGCCACGGCCGGCGTCGGCGCCATCATCGCCGGCCCCGGTGACCTGAGCCGCGCGTACGACCGCGATATGGAGGCGGTCGAGGGCGCCATTCAGACCATCCTGGCCGCGTGCAAGGAGGCCGGTGTGCCGTGCGGAATCACCGCCGGTCCCGACGATATCGAACTGCGGCTGGAGCAGGGCTTCCGCGTCTTCATCGTGGTCGACACCGATGCGTTGATGGTCGGCGCTCGCTGGCGCCGAGGCGAGGCCGCCCGGCGCGAGGCTGAACATGCCATGGCGGCGCCGCGCCCGATCGACGCCCTCGACTCGGTGTGGATGGAAGAGCTGACCTGGATGGAGGTGCGCGACGCCCAACGCGCCGGCAAGACGACCGCCATCGTCGGCAGCGGCGGCCTGGAGCAGAACGGGCCGTATCTCAGCACCGGCAAGCACAACGTCATTCTGCGCGGCGCCTGCGAGCGCATCGCGCGCGAACTTGGCGATGCGCTCTGCGCCCCGACCTTGGCCTTTGTACCGGAGGGCGGCATCGATCCTCCCACCGGGCACATGCTCTATCCGGGTACGATCAGCCTGCGCCAGGAGACCTTCGAGGCAGTACTCGACGACATCGCCAGCAGCCTGCGTGCCACCGGATTCGAACAGATCGTGTTCATCGGCGACAGCGGCGGCAACCAGCGCGGCATGCGCAACGCGGCCGACGAGCTCAACGCTCGCTGGGGCGAGCACCGGGTCCACTTCATCCCCGAGTTCTACGAGTTCGAGGCCCTGCTCGAGTACGTCGCCACCGACCTGGGCGTCGAGGATCCCACGCCGGAGGGACTGCACGACAATTTCGCCGTGACCGCGTTGATGATGGCCGTCGACCCGTCCACCGTGCGCTACGAACAGCGGGTTGCCGCCGGCAAGGCGACGATCAACGGCGCCGACATCACGCCTGCCGAGCGAACAATCGAGATCGGGCGCAAGGCGCACCAGTTCCGCATCGAGGCGGCCGTCCGGGCGATCCGCGCGGCCATCGCGGCCGCAGGCAGCCGGCGCTAGATCAACAGGAGACACACTTGTCGTTGTTGACGGCGCCGAGGTTCACGAGCAGTTCGACCGTTTCGGGAAATGGCTGGATACGTTGCACGGGTCCATTGGCCATGTCGGCCGTGCTGTTGCCTTCGCGGTTCACCCCGGTCACATCGGCGCCCTTGGACACCAGATAGAGAATCATCTCGTTGTCTCCGCGGGCGGCGGCGAGATGAACCGGCGTATTGCCCTCGTGATCGACCGCGTTGACATCGGCGCCCAGTTCCTCGACCAGGTAACGAACGGCTGGCATCCAGCCGCCCGGCGCGTTGCGATGGGAGTTGGCCGCAAAACCCTCCCCGTATCCGACGCCGGTGGCCGCATGTAGCGGCAGTACGGCCGCCCCCCCGACAGGCACCGGCTCCAGGCCGGACACGTCCTCCACATCACGCGTCGCGTCGCCGGTCCGCGGCCGACCCGGCGGTTTCGTGGTGGGAATGCTCGGGTCCGCCCCGTATTCGATCAGCAGCTTCATCGCCGGCACATCGCTGCCGTAGGCGGCCCGCCAGAACGCCGTTCCACCCTGCTCGTTAACACCCGACAGATCGAAGTTGTAGCCGGAGTACCAGATCTTCTTGCGCAAACGCACGTTGGGGTCGGCGCCCGCCTCGAGCAGTGCACGCAGGAGGTCGATGTGGGTGTGTTGTTGCTGGGCGTAGGCACGCGGCTGCGGATAGAGCGTCTTGGGTGCCCATTGAACGTTGAGCGCGGCGTACAGGGGGGCCGCGCCAGCCGCCGACGCCAGGGTCGGGTCCGCGCCCTGCTCGAGGAGATATATGGCGAGATCAAAATGACCGTTGATGGTGGCAATCAACAGCGGGCTCGTGCCATCGGCGGCACCCACCTGGTCGATGTCGGCGCCGAGTTCGAGGAGTGCCTGTACCGATTCCCGGTGCCCCTGGCGCGCCGCGTGCAACAACGCCGTCATGCCGCCGTGCGCGCCCACGAGCTCGCCGAAGCTGAGGCGCTTTTCCTCGGCCGCTTCATCGTCGGTGTCGACATCGGCTTCATCGTCGACGCGGGCGCCGGTGCCCTCGTCTTCCGTTTCTTTGCTCTGCAACTCGTTGGACGATGCGTCGGCAGCGGCCTCTGTAGCCTCCGCCTCGAGCTCCCCTGGCACCGGCTCCTCTTTCGCGATCTCCGGCTTGTCTTTGCCATCGTCGCCCTTGAGTTCATCGGTGGCCTCAGACGCGGCCGTCTCACCAGGCTCTGGAGCCTCGATGGCGGCAATCGCCGCCGCCAGGCGAAACTTCTTGCGGAAGGCGGCGCGGGCAGCCGTTTCGCGTGCCACGACATCGACCACGGCCGACGTGGTCCCCACCTCGGCACCCTTCGCGACGAGGACGTCGATCACCCGCACGGCGTTGCGTGCGGCGGCGAACATCAACGCCGTCTGGCCCTGTGCGCCATCCTGCTGGTTGGCATCGGCGCCGCCCACGAGCAGCGCGGTCACCGCCTCCACCACGCCCGACGACGACGCCAGCATCAGGGGGCTGGCTCCGGTCGACGCCACCAGGTTCGCGTCAGCACCGCCGGCCAGCAGGGCCGCAATGGTGTCCGCCTGGCCGTATCGGCTCGCCACCAGCAGCGGC
>JAJCXS010000021.1 GCA_029263335.1 Acidobacteriota bacterium
GTTGTGGTTCGGTACAGCAGCGGCTTGAGACTCTGGGCCGCGAACGCGGCCAGGAACAGTCCGCTCAATAATCCCGTGCCTACCCGGCGCATCGAATCCATAAGCACCATGCGGGTGATCTCGCGGGTGCTTGCGCCGAGCGCCGTGCGGATGCCGATCTCGCGCGATCTCCGCGTGACGGCATAGGCGAGGATCCCGTATACGCCCAGCGTTGCCAGCACCACGGCGGCCGCCGAGAAGATGCCTAGCAGCCAGAGACCAGCACGGGAGCGATCGGCGGTGCCGGCCAGGATCTGAGTCATCGGCCTGGCGTTTGCCATTGGCACGAGAGGGTCAACTCGCAGCAGCGCGGCACGCAGCGCTGCGACATGCTGTGCGGGGTCGCCGTCCACACGAACCATCACCGAGTACCCCCTCCAAACTTCCTGCGTGGAACTTTGGTAGAAAAAGGGTTCTGGTGCGGCGCCATACCCGTCGTCGAGGATGTCCCCGACGATCCCGACGACCGTCTGCGAGGGCGCGTCGGGCTCGTCACTGCTGAACCGGAACGTCGCGCCCAGTGCGTCGCCCTCGGGCCAGAAGCGCGAGGCCATGGTTTCGTTCACCAGAACCGCGGGCGGAGAGTCCGGCACGTCGTCGCGGCTCAGATTCCGGCCGCGTAGCAGTTCCAGGCCTGCGGCTGCCACGTACCCGGGACTGACGTTGCGGAACTCCGCCGACGGCTCGGCGCCTGGCTCCGGCGGCGGTAGTCCGTCCGAAACGACGGCGTTCGACATGTTGGAGGACGTGAAGGGAAGATCGCTCGTAAGGCCCAGCGCCCGGACGCCGGGAACGGCACCGAGTTCCTCGATGAGGCGGCCATAGAAGACCTGCACGCTCTCCGCGTCCGGATAGCGGTCGCGCGGCGCTCCGACATCAAACGTGAGCACACCTTCGGGACGAAAGCCGACGGGGACTCCGGTCATGCGCGTAAAGCTAGTCGCCAGCAGACCCGCAGCGACCAGCAGTACGACCGAGAGTGCCACCTGGGCGATCACGAATCCGCCTCGGAGATTCGAACTCTGCCGGCCGTCGCCAGCGGAGAGCGAGCCGAGGAGAGAAACAGCTCCGTCCTGTCTCAGGACGCGCGTGGCGCCGATGAGGCCAATGACCAGGCCCACGATGATCGCCAAGGCGAGGGAGAACGCGACGCTGCGAGCATCGATTGTGACGGTGGGCGTGGCGGCGAAAAAGCGCGCCTGAAGTACGCGGAGCGCGCCAAGGCTGGGGGCCAGGACGGCAAAACCGAGGATGGCGCCGCCGATGGACAGCAACAGTGCTTCCAGGATGACAAGCCTCAGCAGCGCAGAGCGACCAGCGCCCAGGGCTGCGCGCAGCGCCAGCTCGTGCCCTTGTGTTTCCCCCCGCGCGAGAACGAGATTGCCGATGTTGGTCACCACGATCATTAGCAGGAGCACGACGGCGCCGAACAGTAGGAGCAGGCCCTGTCGCGATTGGCCTACTAGGTGGTCGCGCAGCGGCATTACCAGGACACCACGTTCGTGGTTGTCCACTGGATACTCCGCCTCCAGGTCGCGCGCGATCGCGTCCATTTCGGCCTGGGCAGCGGCCAGCGTGACCCCAGTGTCTAACCTCCCGACCGGATGCAGGTAACGCCCGCCGCGGGCCGGATCCTCCCAGGCGAACGGTGCCAACATTTGCGGCGGGTCAGTCCAGCTATCGTCCGGTAGGCGGAATCCCGGTGGCAGGACGCCGATCACCTCGCGCGCGACGCCGCTGATTAGCAGCGTCGTGCCGATGAGGTCGAGGTCGCCGCCAAAACGGCGCTGCCAGACCTCATGACCGAGAAGGACAACAGCATCTTGCCCAGGCACGGCATCTTCGGGAAGGAAACCGCGACCGTGCGCCACGGGTACCTGCAGAACGTCGAGCAGGTTGTGGGTCACCCGCCCTCCGGGGACCTCCTCGGGATCTCCTTGTCCGGCGGTGAGGGTGGGGAACCAACCGTTGTACGCGGCGATGTCATCGAAGCTCTCCGCGCGGAGGCGCCAGTCGACCAGATTCGCCGGTGATCCCGTGCTGTACGGGCGGGCGCGCGATGATTCCCACACCATCGTCAGGTTCTCGGACTCCGGGTAGGGCAGGGGGCGCAGTAGCACAGCGTCGACGACGGCGAACACCGCCGCCGTGGCCGTTAGACCGAGCGCCAGAGTTACCAGCACCACGGTGGTGAAGGCCGGGCGGTGACGCAGGGCGCGGATTGCCAGACGGACCTCCTGCACGAGATCGCCGATGAGGCTGGCGGTTCCGCGGCGATCAGCAGGCTCGATCGGTGCCGCGGCTCCCGGATGTCCCGGGCGCGCCTCTCCGCGGGGGAGTGCGGACGGGCCGGGATCGACGATGAGCGACAACACGGTCACGCGGCGAACGGCGGGGTCCACCACCACGATCATCCGTACAGAACCGTCGATGATCTCCAACGGCGCGCGTTCATGGCTCAGGTTGGCGAGGTGCGCAGGGTCCTCGCGCAGACCCTCGATAGCTCGCGCGGCCTGTTGCTGCGTTTTGGCCGGCGCCTGCCTGAGCCAGGCAGCGGCCTGCTGTGCGAAATCAATACTCCATTTCATGGAGCTACTCCGGGGGACTGGTTTCTCGGACGGAACGGAGTCTCAGAGTTCGAGCGTCCGCTTGAGCTCTTTCCACGACGTGACGTCGCCAGCCTCGGCTTCCTTCAAGGCTGCCTGCACCTTGCGGTCCTGGCGCAGTCTTCGGACGCGTTCCAGCAGATGGAGATCCTCAACGGGGACGATCGCCACGAGCTTCTTGCCGTGCCGTGTGACGACGAAGCGCTCTTTGCCGTAGGCGGAACGATTCAGCAGTTCCGCCAGCTGTCGGCGAACATCTGCTGTTGAAATACTCTCCATCTCGCTCTCTCCCTTCGTTCGCGATGTTTTGTCTATTTTGTACAAAACGTACGAACACTTGTCAATGCTCGTCGCGGCCCATGGTCGATTTCAGCGCAGCGAGTAGAGCGCGTTGAAGAGCAGCTTGAACGTGCCGCGGGTTTGCGCTCGATGCTGTACTCGAAAGCCGTAGAGCACGATGTGGCCTTTGCCCAAGGTGACGTCGAGAACGGCACCCTTACCGGCGAGCCGCTCGTCGCCAACCATGAGACCGGAAGCCAGGACGCGGCCCTCGGCTGCGTAGTTGGCGATCACGTCAACGCGATCACTCGCCGCGCCCCAGTCACTCGGTTCGTAGGCCTTGCCGCCGCCGAAAAAGCCGGCCGTCTGCGGAGGCATGCCCCAGCCGAGTGGAGAGTCGGTGTCGATGTCGATGTTCACGAGCGACGCTGAGTAGAAGAACTCTCCTTGGCCAAGGTCCTCCAGGGCGTCCTTCACCGGCACTTCGAACTTCTCGATTGCCAGCGCGTCGCCGCGTTCAAACGTCAGGAGGGTGCCGCCGCTTTCGACGAACTCGCGCAGGGCTTCTACGCCAGCCTCGCCGATGCCACCCGCATAGGGCTCCGGAGTATCTTCAGCGTCGCGGCCTTCAATCAACGTTTCGAGAGAGATCTGGGCGGGGATGATGATGACGTCGAGGCGTTCGTTCAGATCACCGGCGACGACGGCGGCGTTGTCGAGGCTCTCGTATGGAAACTCGAAGTCCTCGAGCACCAGCCGCGTCCAACCTTCGTCCATCGAGGGGCGCCAGGCCTTGTAGATACCGACACGCGTCGCGGCAATAGCGAGCATGGGGGGCTGGCCGTCAGGGTCAGCAGCGACCGGCAGCTGCAACTCGGCACTGAGTTCGGCGACCAGGGAGCGGGCAGCAGGCGTAGCGGAGACCAGGAATGCGCCGGGCGCGAACTGCCGTCCGCTGGCATACAGCGCGTCGGTGGCGCGCTGCACTTCGACGCCAGCGGCGAGAAGGCGGTTCGCCGCGTGGTAGCTCTGCACCACGGCAGCGTCGAGCACGTAGTACCGCGAAGCCGCCGGGAGCACGCCGGGGTCGGCAGCCCGCGCCGCCCCGCGCAGCGGCTGCAGGGCTGCATCGAACTTGGTGTCAACGCGTACCACGTCGACGCCGAGCATCTGCGGCATGGTGTAGGCGGCCGAGTCGTAACGACGCAGGTACGGGCCATCTGGCCACAGGCGCTTCTCGTCCGGAGCGCGCACCTCGAGTACATCGATGAGCGCGGCGCGTCCTGTCTGGGCGCCTGGTATTACGAAGGTGCCGGCAGGATAGGCCACCGGTTCGGGCTGAGGCTCGACTTCCTCGGCGACGTCCGCGTCCTCGTCGGAATCGGCCACGGCTTCATCCTCGGCGGCCGCGTCGCTGTCGACTTCCGCAGCCTCATTGCTGTCGGCGCCTTCGTCGGCCTCCGCTTCATCCTCCTCCGCCTCGATCTCGACGGGCGGCGCCCAGGGATCGCTGGCGGGTGCCGGGTAGGCGGCGAACTCGTCAGCTGCCTGATAGATCTCGATGCCTTGCCACCTCAGGCGTTCGACCATATTTGCCGCCGCCAGCGGGTCGCGCTGGTCGAGTCGGACGAGCCAGGCGTACGGGCCTTCAGCCTCGGCGGACTCGATGGCGTCTTGCGCCATCCGCCAGCGGTTGAGCTGGAAATCCTCGGCGTACCTTGCCGTCACCTTGAGAAAGGAGCGGGCGGCGATCATCTGGTAGTCGACGATGTCCTGCAGCCGCCACGTACCGGCCGGCCACGGGTCGACGAAGCTGACACTGAATTCATAGGGCTGCCCCATCCGTCGGGCTCCCTGGTCCAGCTCGCTCTGCTCGACTTCAATGTCGGAGGCGATCTGGGCGCTGGCGGTTTCGGTGAGCAGCGACACGATGCCGTGGAAACGGCCATTGAGCGCTCCCTCCTGGCCGTAGATGCGGTACATGGCTCCGGTGAGCACACCCGATTTGTCGGCGGCCGCGAGGTCGGTGGCGATCCCGCCGCCAAGCAACCGAATCTGTTGGTACATCAGCGGCGCGATGTCGGGGCTCTGCGGGTCAGGGAATGGCGGCACGAACATACGTGGGCCGGTGCTGCCCATCTGGTGCTGGTCGAGATACACCTGCGGCTGCCACACGTCGAATACCTGGCCGAACCAGTGCCGCGTCTCAGCCAGGGCACCGAAGAAGTAGTCACGATTGTTGTCGTGGCCGGCGTAGTGGTGGTACAGCCACGGCATCGCGGCTTCCTCGAAGTCGGTGCCTAGGTTCTCGTCGTACCAGTCGACGACCATGATCTGGCCGTCGGGATTACCGGACGGCAGCAGGACCGTGATCGTCCCGTCAAGAATCTCGAGCGTTTCCGGGTCGGTTGCGGTCGCGAGTTCGTACACCAGTTGCACACTGGTCTGCGACGACGCGATTTCCGTGGAGTGGATGTTGTGGTGCAGCATCGCGATCGCCGGACCCTGAGCGAGTTCGCGTGCGGCATCTTCATCGAGACCGTGTCCGCGCGCGAGCCGTTTGGCGCGAGCCTGGTGGGCCGGGAGGTCGCGCATGTTCTCGGGCGAGGAGACCGCGATCGACAGGTACGGGTTCCCCAGGGTCGTGTCGCCGAGGCGGGTGACCTGAACGCGATCCGAGTTCGCATCGATCAACTGCAGGTACTCGACGATCTGGTCCCATCGCGCCAGCTTCTCGGCGGTCCCCATCGAGAATCCGAAGAAATCCTCGGGTGACGGAATGGGATCCCCCGGGGCGATGGGTGCCGCGCCCAGCCCGACCGAGGCGACGAGAGCTAGTGACACGAGAGCTGGCAGCAGCGGGGAGCGTTTCAGGGGTTTCATCGGTACCTCGCGGATTTGCACGATTGGGCCGCACGTATCCTATCGGTCGGCGTCGCGGTGCGGGTCGTCAGTCGGCTGTATCTCAGAGGAGTCGGTGTAGGAGTTTGTGGCGCGGGCGGGCGCTGGCTACAGTTGAACCATGCAACTAGCAGCACGTCTTTCTACGTCGGTTGGCTTGGTCGCGATTCTGGCGCTGGCGGCAGCACCGCTCGTCCTCGCGCAGGGTGGGCCGCCCCAAGTACGGTTCGAGACGTTGGTCGAGAGTACCCCCTCCCACGCGGGGACAACGGTGCGTATCGCGGTGCGCGTGACGCTGCCCGAGGGCTATCACGTCAATTCGGACACGCCCCTGGACGAGTTCCTGATTCCGACGGCGTGGACGTTCGAACCGCCGGTCGGCATAACGGCAGACCGTATCGCCTATCCGGAAGCCCACATGTTCGTGCAGGGCGACGTGTTGGAACTCGTGGTGTTCGAGACCGAGTTCATCGTGGGTGCGGAACTGAGCCTCGCCCCCGACCTGGCACCCGGAACCTACACAGTCGATAGCGGCTTCGGTTACCAGGCCTGCGACGACATTGCCTGCTACGCGCCGACCAGCGAGGCGCTCAGTTTCACCATCGAGGTGGTGGACGCGGCCGAGGCTGCCGGTGCGGCCCAGCACGGCGGCATTTTCGCAGGATTCGAGTTCGTTGATATTGCCGACCTGGCGGTCCCCGAACGGGTGGTGCCGCGTATCGATCCGGGCGCTGTCGACGACGCCTCCGTCCTGGTGACGATGGATCGATTCGAGGTCGCCGCAACAGCCGGTGGCTATATGGGCCAGGAGGCGTTTCTCGAATTCCTCCACGCGGCGGAGTCCGGCGAGGGGCAGCGCGGTTGGTTCGATGACCGTGGACCGCTAGCCATCCTGGCGCTCATTCTCATCGGCGGCATGGCGCTTAACCTGACGCCGTGCGTCCTGCCGATGATTCCGATCAATCTGGCGATCATCGGGGCAGGGTCGCAGGCCGGCTCTCGCGCGCGCGGATTCGCCCTGGGTGGTGCGTATGGCCTGGCGATGGCGGCGGTGTACGGGGTCCTCGGTCTGGTCGTCATCCTGACCGCCGGCACGTTCGGCACGATCAACTCCTCTCCGTGGTTCAACTTCGGCATCGCGACGCTCTTCGTGGTTCTTGCGCTGGCCATGTTCGACGTCTTGCACATCGACTTCTCGCGCCTGCAGTCGAAGCTCACGTTCGGGTCGGGGGGCAACGGTTCCATGGTCGTTGCCTTTGGCATGGGTGGCGTCGCCGCACTACTCGCGGGCGCCTGCGTCGCCCCGGTGGTGATCCAGGTGATTATCTTCTCGTCGAATCTCTACTCCACGGGAACGTCGGCGGCGCTGGCGCTGCCTTTCCTGCTCGGGCTCGGGATGGGGCTGCCCTGGCCGATCGCCGGCGCCGGGCTGTCGTTTCTGCCCAAGCCGGGTGCCTGGATGGTGCGAGTTAAGCAGGCCTTTGGGATCTTCATCCTGGCCACGGCGGCCTACTACGGCTGGATCGGGTACGGCCTCGTGGCGCAGCGTTGGGTGGACGCGGACGATGTCATGGGCAGCGTCGCCGAGCTGGCCGAGGAGGGCTGGCACACGACACTGGCCGGCGCCCTGGCGGAGGCCGAGGCCGACGGCAAACTGGTCCTGGTCGACATCTGGGCGACCTGGTGCAAGAACTGCCTGACCATGGACAAGACGACGCTCAAACACGTCGATGTCGAGGCGGCCCTCGAGGACTACGTCAAGGTGAAGTTCCGCGCCGAAGATCTCAACGCGACGCCCGCTCGCGAGGTCATGAAGCGGCTCGGCGCCGTGGGCCTGCCGGCGTATGGGGTGCTACGACCCTCCGCGGAGGATGCTGGCTAGCAGGCGCCCGTGGGCGACCTCGGATCGCGCGGATCAGACGAGCGGCACGGC
>JAJCXS010000022.1 GCA_029263335.1 Acidobacteriota bacterium
GTGAAGCCGAGGACGCGCGCGTCGATGGTGATCTCGCTGAGACGTGGAATCGCCACGGGAGCCATCGTCGTGAAGGTCTGTACCCCAATGGCGGCCAGGACCACGCCGACGGCACCGCCCGACAGCGCGAGGATCAGGCTCTCGGCCAGGAAGAACCGAGCGATGTCGCCGCGGCCCGCGCCCAGCGCGGCGCGCAGCGTGACCTCGCGTTGCCGGGTTTCAGCACGTACCAGGAACAGATTGGCGACGTTGGCGCAGGCAATCAGCAAGACCAGGCCGACGGTGCCCAGAACAATCAGTAGCGCCTGCCGCACGTCGCCGACCACAATCTCCTTCAGCTCGGTGATGCTGGGAGCGAACTGCGCTTGCTCGATCATCGCGGGCGGGTACTCGTCGGGATTCTGCTCGAACCGGAGCCTCATGATCGAGCCGACATCGTCGACCACGCTCTCCTTCACCAGGCCCGCGCGCATGCGGCCGACCCCGGGGTTTGAAAACGAGCCCAGCTGCGGCGAAGCCTCGTCGATAGCGTAGGGCTTCCAGATCCGTGTGCTCGTGGTTGGAAACGTGAATCCGGGAGGCATCACGCCGACGATGCGGCGCAGCACACCGTCCATGTCCTCGGTGCGGTCGAGCACCTCCGTGTCGCCGCCGAAGCGTCCCTGCCACAGTTCGTGGGCGATCACGGCGACAGGTTCAGCGTCCATCGCGGCGTCGGCCTCGACCAGCGTGCGTCCCATCGCAGCCGGAACGCGTAGCACGTCGAATAGCGAGGGTGTGACCCTGGCGCCGGCCACGCGCACGGGATCGCCGTCACCAACCAGATTGACGTTGTCTTGGTTGTACATGGCCACGGCATCGAGGGTCTTCTGCTGGTCGCGCACGGCAAGATAGAAATCTTCGGAGAACGGAACGAGCGGGTAACCGAGGCCGGGCGCCGTGAAGTTGACGGACAGTAGCTGCTCGGACTCCGGGTAGGCGAGCGGTTTGAGGAGCACGCCGTTGACCACGCTGAAGATCGCGGTATTCGCACCGATTCCCAAAGCCAGCGTCAGCACCGTCACCACCGTGAAGGTAGGGGAGCGCCGCAGGCTGCGGATGGCGAGTCGAATGTCGGCAAGTAATCGGGTCATGGTGAGTTCCTCCTGAAAGATCCACAGGGCGTCGAGGTGCGACCACAGGGCGCGACGAAGAAGTCGCCGCGACGGTCCGTCCGTCTGGTCGCTTTCGGCCGCAAAGAACAGTTCGGCCTCCCATTCACGCCGCCACGCCTGCCGGCGCGAACGCGGCACCCACCACGAACCGAGGGCCAGCACACGCCGTAGCGCGATCGGCAGCCGGCCGATGGTCGGTGTTTCAGGTGAGGCAGGTAGGTTCATCTAGCTTCTAGATCGACGCGGCCAGCCGGCCGGCTTCGGGGAACAACTCGGAGAGACGCGGGTACTTCACGAGGGCAGCGTGCAGCGCCTCGTCGCCCGACCGGGTCAGCTCGTAGTAGCGTCGCGCCGGCCGACCTTCGCCGAACGCGACGTCGACGTTTTCCCATTTGCCCACCAGGTACCCGCGCGCCTCGAGACGCCGCAGGATCGGGTACACCGTGCCGTCAGGCAGTCCCGTGGCATCCATGATGTCGAAACCGTAGCGGTGCCCCTCTCCGATCGCGGCCAGTGCCATCGCGGTGGGGTAGGTGAAGGTGATCTTGGTGCTCATGTCTGCCTTCTACGGCTATATAGGAACCTAGGTTTCACTCTAGGATTCTATATAGTGAATTCCGCTCGTGCCAGTAATGAACTCGTGGTGCCTGTCGGATCGAAGCTCGTCGAGGGCCAGGCCGAGCGGTTCCCTCCAGCGATCGCGTCCATGAGGGCATGCAACCCCCGTAAGACCTTTGCCTCGGCGGTTGGACTAGCAAAGGTGACACTTCACGCTGGAGGTGAAAGATGAAACGGTCCGTGCTCGCGTTCGCCATGATCCTGCTGGCTTCATGTTCTGCCGAATCTCCGGACGCTGGCGGAGAGGAGTCAGAGTGGCGCCACGAACGCATCGAGGAAGAGGGCAGGACCATCGTGCGCACCCTGGCAGGATCCAAATGGGGCGGTCCCGGCGTGCTCGTCGAGGAGTTATCGATCGGCGTGCTGGAAGGCGCCGATGAGTACATCTTCGGACAGAGCGTCGCGGTGGCCGTTGACGACGAGCGCGTCTACGTGGCCGATAGCCAGCCAGCTTCCCTGCGAGTCTACAGTCGCGACGATGGCACCTATCTGTACTCGATCGGTGCCGAAGGCGAGGGGCCTGGCGAGTATCTGATACCGACAACGTTGCGCGTAGTCGGCGATCAGTTGTTCGTCTACGACGCTTCCGGGTCCCGCATCACGGTCTACGGCGTCGACGGAACGTACCAGTACAGGCTGCGCACGACGGACTTCGCCGTGGGCCAGTTCGTGGTCGCCGATGATGGACAGGCGTACGTCCAGACGATGCAGTTTCTCGGCGAAGACGGCGTGCCTCTACCCAGAGACGAACGTCGGTGGGGGCTGCTGGCGGTCGACCAGAACGGACCTGTGGGTGACCCCTTCTTGGCCCCGCCCGCGGAGTTCGACTCTGATGAGTACGGGCTGGTCGTCGAAGGCAACCGCATCGGCGGCGGAGTGCCCTATGCGCCAGGCGTCCCCACGGGTATCGCATCGGCGCCGGCGGTGGTGAGCGGTGTCAGCTCGGAGTACGCCTTCGACATTCACTTCCTCGACGGTCGCCTCGTGCGCGCCGAACGGTACTGGAAGCCCGTGCCGCTGTCGGACGCCGAGCGCGCACATCATCGCGCCTTCACCACGGCCCGGCTGCGAATGCGTGTTCCCGACTGGAGCTGGAATGGCCCCGACGTGCCCCTCCACAAGCCAGCCTACGCCAGCATCATCCCCGACCACGGCGACCGGATCCTGATCGTCCGCCACCGTCGCGGAGAGCGCGGCGAGGACTGCGTAGAGAGCCCAACACTCGCTCAGATGCAGGCGCGCGAGAACATGTGCTGGGCACCGGCATACGCCTGGGACTTCTTCGACCTGGAAGGTAACTACCTCGGCGAGGTCATCCGGCCGGACGTACGCATTCTCGGCTGGCCGTTCATGCGCGACGACACGTTCGCTTTCGCCGTGGACGACGACGACGGAGCTGTGCGCATCAGGCTCTACCGGCTGGCGTTGCCGGCCGATCGCGAGGACTCGTGACCGACCAGCCGTTTCTCAGACATCGAGACCAATGTCGCGCATGAGGTCCACGGCGTTGCTGCGTTGCACCACGCCGGAGCGCAGCCGATAGTCGAAGCGAATCGCGCCGTCGACCAGCTCGTCGACGAAATGCACGTTGGCGCTCCTTGCTAGCGACTCCGTGAGCTCAGCGATGGCAAGGTCATGGGTGGTAACTAGCCCGATGGCGCCGCGCTCCAGCAGCGATCGCAGCAACGCCTCGGCTCCGACGCGACGGTCATGTGAGTTCGTCGTATGGAGAATCTCCTCGAGCAGGAAGAGCACGGAGGGCTGCCCCTCTGCCAGATCGAGGATGCTGCGGAATCGGTGGATCTCTGCGTAGAATCCCGACATTCCGCGCCGCAGCGAATCCCGTATGCGGATTGAGCCGCCGACCTGCAACGGTGACAGGCTCAGCGCGGTGGCCCGTACAGGAGCGCCTGCCTGGGCCATTACCGCGTTGATCCCCACAGTCCTCATCAGCGTGCTCTTGCCGGACATGTTCGAGCCGCTGACCACGAGCAACGACTGCCGCGGACCGAGGTCGACATCGTTTCGTACACACTCCGCCTCGGGAAGTAGCGGATGCCCGAGGTCGCTCCCAGCAAACGTAGCCGGTCCTCGGACGAGTTGCGGGAAGGGATCGTCAGGATGCTCGTAGCGATAGGCGGCCAGGCAGTCGAGCGCCTCGATCTCGGCGATGGTATCGAGCCAGTCGACGACGGCGCCGCCGTTCGCCAGGCGCCATTGCTCAATCGCCGCGGCCAGCTGTGTGCTCCATAGCAACAAGGCGCTGAACGGTGCGAACATCTGATTGCGGCGCGAGTCCAACAGGTCGACGAGTCGACGCAGATGACCGATCTGCACCGACGGCGGATGACCCTTCGTGCGCAGGCGCTCCATGAGGCGACGGAGCGGCCGCGATTCGAACTGCTCGCTCTCTACGCGCGTCAGAATCTCGTGCAGAAGCCCCAGTTCACGGTTGGCTTCATCGACGGCTTCGATGACTGGGACCACCGCGGCCCGGTAGCTCAAGGCGAACAGGGATTGCGCCGCGACGGCTGCCGCTACCCAATAGCGCGACAGCGGGCCGAAGATCGCGAGGATGGCGATCACAAACGTCGCGATGACGAACGACCCAGCCAAGAGACGGATCCTACGGGGCGCCGCCAAGGCGGGCGCGGCGCGGGCCCAGGCAGTCAGCATCTCGGGATGGGCATGATGGTCCACCTCCGCACCGAGGACCGCGAGATCCTCGCGTAGCCTGGTTCGGGGCGCCAGTTCATCGACAGACCGTTGCCGTGTCTCGATCTCGTCCGGCGCGGCGGCACCACTCAGCCACTCAGCCAGACGCCGCCGACCTGCAGCAGTGCGGGCTGTGCATAGGAGTTGGTACAACGACCCCTCGCCAAAGATGTCCAGGTCGTCGGCATAGGGGTGGTCACGGTCGACGAACTCGTTGCCGGTAGGCCCGGTACCGGCCCAGCGGTCCTCCAATCGGGCACGTCCGCGCTCATAGAACTCGAGGGCCCGTCGGGTGCGGCGGCGTTGGCCCGCGCAGCGTTCGTGTGCCACCACCAACGCGATGAAGATCGCTATCGGCAATGCCAGCCACGCCAGTGCAAGGCGGTCGGGGTTGAACACCGCCCAGGCGACAGCCAGGAAGAGTAGGACGGTCGCCAGCCGCAGTGCCGACAGCCGGCGGTCGCGAGCGTCGAGCAGGTCTGCTGCGCCGCGCAGTTCGGCGGCGCGACGTTCGTAAACCTGGCGAGGCGAGCTTCGATCGACCATGCGTAGGGCGGATAGGGGCAGAGAGACATTGCCGGGCGGTGCGGTAGCACCGTGACGTGGCTTCCAGAGTACGCGAGAATGCTCTGCAGCTCTGTCCCCGATTGAGGATTCCGCGACTTGCCGCCGACGCAATGAAGCAGCCTTCTATGTCCGGTCAGGATTTCCGCCGACGCCTGAGGGCCGGCCCGACGCTACTGCTCGACGGACCTATGGGAACGGAACTCGATCGCCGGGGCATTGGCACGGAGCTGCCGCTGTGGTCGGCCCGTGCTCTGCTGAGTGCGCCCGAAGTTGTCGGCGAGATTCACCGGGACTACGCGAGCGCGGGCGCAGAGGTGCTGACTACGAACACTTTCCGGACACACCGCCGTTCCCTTGCGAAGGCGGGTCGTGCCGACCGTGCGAAAGCCCTGACGGTGCTGGCGGTCCGATTGGCGCGAGAGGCCGCGAATGAGTCACATCACCGCTGCTGGGTGGCGGGCTCGATCGCCCCACTCGAGGACTGCTACTCGCCTGAGCTCACCCCTCCACGGGCGGAAATGGCGATCGAACACGAGGAGATGGCCCGCAACCTGGTTAATGCGGGGGTCGACCTGCTGCTGGTCGAGACCATGCCGTCTATTCGCGAGGCTGCCGCAGCCACCGTCGCCGCGGTCGCCACCGGGTTGCCCGTGCTGACGGGCTTTACTTGCGACAGCGAAACGCGTCTGCTCTCGGGTGAGAGCATCGCAAGTGCTGCGATCGCCGTCGAGAGTCTTGCTCCTGACGGACTCATGATCAATTGCACGCCGGCGGCCAGTCTATCCGGTAGTCTGGAGCATCTGGCGGCTGCGACAGCATTACCGCTAGGCGCATACGGTAACGTCGGCCACGCTGAAAGTACCAGCGGCTGGGCCGCCACGGAGGTGATCACTCCGGCGGACTATGTCGCGTTAGCCCGTCGCTGGGTGGCGATGGGCGCCAGGCTCGTGGGCGGTTGCTGTGGCACGAATCCTGACCATACGCGTGCGCTGGCCACTGCCCTAGGTGGCTCGCGAACATACGACAACAAGCACGGGTAGCGACATGCGCATGCTGATTGATGGGCAGTGGCGCACTGCTGAGGAGTCCGTCGAGGTACTGGATCCGCAGGACGGCAGCCTGGTGGATGTGGTGCCCCTGGGCAGTGTTGCCGACATGCGGACGGCGATCACGGCGGCGGCGCGCGCGGCGGAGATCCGGTTGCCCATACACGAGCGTATGCGCATCCTCGGCGGCGCGGCCGACCGCATCGCGTCCGAGGCGGAATCGTACGCCGTCACCATTGCCCGCGAGGGCGTCAAGACCATTCGTGAGGCGCGGCTGGAGGTGACTCGCTGCGTGGAGACGTTGCGACTGTCGGCCGAAGAAGCACGGCGGCTGCACGGGGAGACGGTGAACTTCGACCAGCGCGCGGGCAACGAGGGGCGGTTCGGCTACTGGGTGCGCGAGCCGGTGGGCGTCATTGGCGCCATCACGCCATTCAACGACCCTCTGAATCTCGTGGCGCACAAGATCGGTCCGGCCGTTGCAGGGGGTAACGCGGTCATTCTGAAGCCCGACTCGAAGACGCCCCTGTCGGGTATTCGCCTGGTGGAGGCGCTGCACGACGCGGGCGCACCGGCCGGCACCGTGCAGGTCGTCACCGGCCCGGGTCGGCGCGTGGGCAAGACGCTGACCACGGACCCCCGCGTGCGCATGATCTCCTTCACCGGTGGGCTGCAGGCTGGCGAGGAGATCGTACGCGAGGCGGGGCTGAAGAAGATCAGCATGGAACTCGGTAGCAACTGCCCCGTGATCGTGATGGATGATGCGCAACTCGACGCCGCCGCGGACGCCTGTGTGAGCGGAGCGTTCTGGGCCGCAGGACAGAATTGCCTCCATGTCCAGCGGCTGCTCGTACACGAGGACGTCTACGACGTGTTTCGCGCCCGCTTCGTTCGCGGAGCAGAGGCCTATGTGGTTGGTGACAAGCTCGACGAGCGTTCCGACATGGGGCCGCTTATCGACGAACGGGCGGCGATACGTGTTGAGACTGCGATCCGGTCAGCCGTCGGCGCCGGCGCCACCTTGCTGACCGGCGGTACGCGTGAAGGCGCGTTCGTGGCGCCGACCGTTCTCGAGGGCATGTCCAGTATCGCGCCGCTGTCCTGCGAAGAGATCTACGGGCCCGTGACGGTGCTGTATCGGTTCGCGGATCTCGAGGCAGCCATCAAGCAGGCCAATGCTACCGACTATGGGTTACAGGCCGCCGTGTTCACGTCGTCGCTGGCAACAGCGCGCCGGGCAGCCGAGGGCCTCGACTTCGGTGGCGTCATGATCAACGACAGCACTGACTTTCGCATCGATGCCATGCCCTTTGGCGGCCGCAAACGCAGCGGGCTGGGACGCGAGGGCGTCCGCTTCGCGCTCGAAGAGATGACCGAACCCAAGGTGGTCTGCTTCAGCTAGTCGGAGTCGAACCCACTTGGCGCAGGATTGCGCCGGACGCAAAGCCGGAGCCGAAGGCCACGTCGATCTCGTAGTCGCCTGCCACCGCGGCTCGTTCGCGCGCCGCCGGGTCGACATAGCCGATGGGGATCGAGGCTGTCGAGGTATTGCCGAAGCACTCGATGCCGTTGGTGTAAACGCGGTCCAGCGGAATCTCGAGCCTCGCGGCGACCTTCTCGATGATGCGCAGGTTCGCCTGGTGGGGGTAGACGAAGCCGATGTCCTCGACCCCGATCGGCGACGGGTTGTCGCGATTGAAGATGTCGATCACGCCGCAGGCCTCTTCAACCATCGTTTTCACGGCCACGCCGTAGACCTTGCGGCCGTCCATGTGCAGGTAGGGGCGCACACCTTGCGTTGCGTGGTTGAACGGCCCCGGACCCGATGGATCCCACTGCGCTTCAAGCGCCGATTCGCAGTACAGAAGCTGGCCATGCCGACCTTCGGCACTGGTGCGGATCGCGAGAATGCCACCGGAGTCCACCTCGCGCATCACCACCGCGCCAGCGCCGTCGCCGAGCAGCACGCATGTCGAGCGGTCCTGCCAGTTGGTGATGTGCGACAGGCCGTCAACGCCAACGATGAGCGCCGTGCCGGCGCGATGGTCGCGGATTCTCTCGACGTACAGCTTGTTGTAGGCCTCTTCGACGGCATAGACGAAACCCGCGCATCCGGCCGACACGTCGGCGGCCGAGCAGCCTTCGAGGCCCAGGGCCGCTTGCACCTGTGTTGCCAGGCTGGGGAAGCGTGCCCAGGTGTTGACGCCGACGCGGATGTCGGTGATCTCACTGGCGTCGATATCGGCGTCCGCGATCGCGGCACGCGCCGCGCCGACCGCCATGTCGAGGATGGACTCGCCCTCGGCGAGAATGCGCCTTTCGCGGATCCCCGTTCGGCGGCGGATCCACTCATCGTCGGTGTCGACGATGGTAGCGAGGTCGTCGTTAGTCAGTACCTTGTCGGGCAGGTAGGCGCCAGCGCCCACGTAGCCGAATTTGAGCTCTGGAAGCACGGAAGGCCTGCAAGACACCGCCAGGGTGTCGCTGTCGCGCAGATGATACGTAGGCGCGCATGAAAAGGGAGTGTGCACAGGTATGAATACCCTGGAGGGTGTCCCGTAGCGCTGCGCGCGTCAACTCATGCGGCCTTTTCGCCCAAACTGAGTGCGACTAGCGAACCCCGGTCTCGAATTCGATCGCGAGCTTCACGGTCTCCTCGGAGCCCATGTAGAGCGGCACACGCTGGTGCAATTCGGTGGCCTGGACATCGAGGATGCGCTCGCTGCCGGTGGAGGCCATGCCACCGGCCTGTTCCATGATGAAGCCCATCGGGTTGGCCTCGTACATGAGCCGTAACTTGCCGCCTGGGGCCTTCTTGGAGGCCGGATACATGAAGATCCCGCCGTATAGCAGCGTCCGATGCACATCGGCCACCATCGAGCCGATGTATCGGCCCGAGTAGGGCCTGCCGGTTTCGGCGTCTTCTTCCTGCAGGTAGTCGAGAAAGCGCGCCGTGCTGTCGAAAAGCAGGTTTCGGTAGCCCTCGTTGAGGCTGTAGATACTGCCCTGTTTGGGCATCTGAATGTCCGGGTGCGACAGCAGGAATTCTCCGATGCTCGGATCGAGGGTGAAGCCGGAGACTCCGGTGCCCGTGGTGTAGACCATCATCGTGCTCGAGCCGTAGGCGATATAGCCCGCGGCCACTTGCTCGGACCCCTGCCGCAGAAGGTCCTCTATGGTGCCCGGCCCAGAGGCCGTCTTACGCTTGTAGATCGACCAGATCGAGCCCACGGACACGTTGGCGTCGATGTTCGACGAGCCGTCCAACGGGTCGAACAACAGGACGTAGTCACCGCATTCGAACCTCGAGGGAATCGGAACCGCCTCGTCCTCTTCCTCACTTGCCATCACGCACAGCAGGCCGCCGTGATCGAAGGTCTTGATGAAGCACTCGTTGGCGTAGTCGTCGAGTTTCTGCACTCGTTCGCCCTGAACATTGGTGATTCCCGTCTCGCCGAGAATGTCCACTAGGCCAGCCTTGTTCACCTCGCGGCCGATGAGTTTTCCGGTCAGCGCGATGTCGTAGAGCAGCTGTGTCAGATCGCCCCGGGCTTCCGGGTACGCGGTCTGTCGCTCCAGGATGTGACGCTCGATCGTGACGATCTGGTTGGGACGGGTGACGATGGGCGTCTTCGTCGTCGCGGTGAGATCGTTGGACATGTTTTCTCCAGGCGGGAACTCGAGTGACCAGCCAATTGTCGCCTGCGCGAGCACGAAATCAAGCGCACGTGGCCGTCTCCTGATCTCGTGAGGCCGCGAGGGGCCATCGAGAAGGAGGCGATATGGGGACATTCAGGGGCGCGATGCGCCAGGTGGCCGAGTATCGCATCCGTCTCGAACACGATGTAGCGGCCGGAATCATCCCCACGTCTGCGTCTGCGGCCGTGGATGCATGCTACGTGAGCATCGTTGCCATGCTCGAGTCTGCCCGCGTGGAGCTGGAGGCCGCGGGCCCGCGCGCACAGGAGCAGATCTTCATGATCGGCTTCGTCGGCGGGTGGATCACACTCGCCCGGCAAATGTTCATGGCGACGAACGGGCAGGCGGGTGTCGAGGAGTTGGAACGGACCGCTGCCGAGGTCAGTTGCCGGGCCCGTACTCTGATGGAGTATCTCTCGGCACGCATCGCCGCCTAGCGTGGTCCGAGAGTGGTTTTCGGGATGGACCGTTGCGACTTGACGTCGGAGGTTTGTTTCGTAAACTAGGTTCATGTTATGAACTTGTTCAGGAGGTAGACCATGTCAGTCGCGACAACGAATCTGCACAGCCGGGTATTGAAGTCGTCGTGGAGCGACGGCTTGCTCGATGTCTTCGCGGGCGTCGGCGTCTTGTTGATCGGCGTGTCCTGGCAGTTGGATCTCGCGCCGTTGGGTAGCATTGCGCCGGCGCTCCTGATTCCCGTGTGGCAGCCTCTCCGGGCCAAGCTCATAGAACCTCGCCGGGGTTACATGGAACTTGGCGAACGGGCTGGCCTGCGACTCAGTCGCGCGCTGTGGCTGATGATCATCATGGGAACGGGCACACTCGCGCTTGGCGTGGCCGTGTATTTCTACGCCGCGGGAGGGGTGCCTCTGGCAGGCGTGACGCTGATTGCCGGACTGCCATCCGCACTGATTGGGGTCGCGGCGCTCGTCGCGGGGGCTGTGTTCGGCCTGACACGATTCCCGTTCTACGCTGGCGTGTTCCTGGTTTGCGGTGCGCTGACGATCCTTCTCGGCCTGGAGCCAGGAGTGGGGATGATCGTCGGAGGCGCGGTGGCGGCGGCCAGTGGACTGGTGGTATTGACGCGCTTCCTGCGGACCCATCCGGTGATCGATGGATCGGAACAGTGAGCGATGACCTGGTGGTGCCCGAGATCGACACCATGGTGCATGAGCCGGCGAGGCTGCGATTGCTGACGTACCTGTCGTTGCTAGAGCGCGCCGACTTCGTGTACCTGCTTGGGCAAAGCGGCCTGAGTAAGGGCAATCTCTCCGTACAAATGGGCAACCTCGCCGAGGCCGGCCTGGTTCGCGTGGAAAAGGAATTCGTGAACAACCGTCCGCGCACGACGTACGCGCTTACCACCGAGGGTCGTGCGCGGTTGGCTGCCTACCGCCGCACGCTGGCGGCGATTCTCGACGCTTTGCCGGCGGGTTGAGCCTCAGTCACGCCGCCACCGCATATCGGCTCCCGGAGGTGCCGTTCGTACCAGCTGTTCGGCCATCTGCGGCAGGATGCGTTGGTTGTACGTCAAGCGGGTGATCCGGACCGACTCGTTCTCGGGTTGGCCCGAGTAACAGTGGGAGTGCCGGTAGCCGTAGTCGAAGGAGCCGGCATAGTAGGGTGAGGTGGTTTCTTCGAGGAAATCCTCCAGCAGCATGACCGCCTCCTCCAGGTAGTAGTTGTCCTCGTCGCCCACCGCAATACGTAGCTTTCCCTCGAGTTTCGGCCCGAGCGTGTCCCAGTCGCGCCGAATGATGTAGGACAAGTCGTAGTTCTCCCGCATGTGGTCCAGGGCGGACTGATTGATCTCGCCCGTCTGCTTGTCCCAGACGTCCATGGGGTATCCGTCGTCGCCAACGGGTGCGTAAACAGCCTGCCAAACATCGAGTTGCTGTCCTGAACGGCCGCGAGTGCCCAGGACGAGTTCCATCTGGCTCGCCTGCTCGAGGCTCATGATCACCTGACCATCGGGGTCGTGCATGAAGGGTCGGATCGGGTCCTTTCGCCACGAGCTGTTGGGGTAGAAGGCGTTGGTGTCTTCGTACAGGTTCACCAGCTGGTAGTAGCGGAAATCGATCGGATCCGGGCAATTCACCCAGGCGCCGTTGAACATGTCCGGGTATTTGACCTGCCAGGCAAGCGATTCCCATCCGCCGGTTGAGCCGCCGTACAGGGTGCGTGTCCAACCTTCGCCGAGGCCACCGAATTCCTCCTCGACCCTCGGGATGAGCTCCTGCGTCATCGCGTCGCCGTACGGCCCGATGTTCTCCGAGTTCACCGCATACGAGTCGTCGAAGTAAGGATTCGGATGCTGCATGGTGACCACGATGAACTTCGGCAGCTTGCCCGATGTCCAGTCCTGGTAGAGCTGGTGGCTGAACTCGGCATAGGTGCGGTCGTAGCCGGCCAGGTCGTCGGTGGGCGGTTCCTCGCGGAAGGTGGCGGGGGTATAGAAGAAGTCGTGAAAATGCCCCTGGTAGTAGGCGACCGGGTACTTCATGTCCGAGTCGGCACTCCACCCTGGCGGTACCAGCACGATCGCGCCCAGGTACATGTCCTCGCCCCACCAGTCGCTCAGAATCTCGCTGCGGAACTTGCGGTACTTCACGTACTCGGTGTCGTCCGGTAGCTCGGGACGCGGGGGGATCTCGTTGCTGAGTTCGACGCGAATCGTCTGCCGCGGGTCTGCCGGGTCGAGGTTGATGTGGCGTGCCGAGACGTCGCCGTACAAGTTGCCGGGGGAAATGCGCCAGTTCTGCCCCTCCCAGCGATCCATCGGTAGTTTCACGGTGTGGCCGTCGGCGCGCTCGAAGGTCGTGTAGACGTGCAGCATTGCCTGCAGGTAATAGTCGCCGGCGGGCATGTCGGCAAGACTGTCAACCGGGAAGCCGAGTGCCGCGGCGTCGAACACAGCCGGCTCGCCAGGCATCCACCCTTCGACGTCGATGGCGAACAGGGGCTCACCGCCGCGCCAGTTGGCTACGAGCGATCGAGGCTCGGTTGCCTCCGTACCGTCGTACTCCTGCGCCGACATCATGAGAAACAGCCGGCCGTCGAGTGGGCCAGCGTGCAGCGATGCCGGGAACGTCACCTCGAATCGGGCACTCGTCGGTTCCGACTCGGGCGAGGCGCAGGCGTTGACGAGGGCGACAACGGCCAGCGACGCGACGCGCATACGGGAGTGGGAGAGCATGGGACCTCCTGTAACGGTTGGACGCGCAGCAGATGCCGCGCAGTATGCGTTATCTTCTCGGCATGCGGTACTGGATGGTCGGATCGGTGGTGGCAGCGCTTGCCTGCGGCAGCGCTGCGGGAACGGGGACCGTGGCGACCTCAGACGCGGACCCGGGTCCTAGCACCCCGTCCGGCGCGGCCGCGCAGGAGACCGTGCTCGAAACCTACGAGGTGGTGCGCGAGTATCCGCACGATCCAGCCGCCTTCACCCAGGGATTGGTGTTCCACGACGGTTTCCTGATCGAGGGGACCGGTCGCCGAGGGCAATCGACGCTACGGAAGGTCGAAATCGAGACCGGCCGGGTCGTCGAGCGGGCCGATGTCGACCCCCGTCTGTTCGGCGAGGGGATCGCCATTCACGATGGGCGTGCGTACCAGCTGACGTGGACTTCCGGGATCGGCCTCATCTATGACCTCGATAGTTTCCAGGCGGTGCAGCAGTTTCGCCAGGTCACCGAGGGCTGGGGCCTGACCAGCGACGGAGAGCAACTTATTCAGAGCGATGGCAGCCACAATCTCTACTTTCTGGATCCGGCGACGATGCAGCCGACCCACAAGGTGGAGGTCCACGACGCCGACGGCTTCATCGACCAGATCAACGAACTCGAGTACATCGACGGCGAGATCTACGCCAACGTCTGGCACAGCTGGGAGATCTACCGAATCTCACCACGCGACGGACGGGTCATCGGGCGCATCGACATGAGCGGACTGCTCGACACGACCGAATTGCCTGATCCCGAGTCGGTGCTGAACGGTATCGCCTACGATCCGGAAACCGGCCGTATCTTCGTGACCGGCAAACTCTGGCCCAAGGTCTTCGAAGTGAGGTTCGTCCGACGCTAGCGTCCGGCGTTGGTGCCAGTCCGCGCGATGGCGCGTCAGCTTGGCGCCGGCGCTGACCTACTGTTGCTGCTGGTCGATCCGGTCGGTCATCTGCTGGCAGAAGGACATCTCGGGGTCGGCGGCGAGGCACTCCTGGAACGCGGCCCGGGCTCCTTCCATGTCGCCCGCCTGGCCGAGTAGCTGGCCCTGGGTGATCCGAGTCGTCGCCGAGTTCGGGTGAAACTCGAGGTTCTTGTCGATGGCGGCCATGGCGGCCTCGATGTTGCCCGTGGCGGCAAGGCGCCCCGCCAGGCGGAGCAAGGACCCCTCGCTGAAGTCGTAGGACCATCCGCCGTAGTTCTGCTCACGCAGAGAGTCGTATCGCGCCAACATGGCGTCAATACCATCGCTCGCCAATTCTTCCGTCAGAACGTCGCCCAAACTCACCGGGCGGCTGTTGCCGTGGTGGCAGGTGGCGCAGCGCACCTCGAGCGACTCGGCTCGCCCGGCCTCGGTGAGGCCGGGAGCCAGCAGATCGTCGTTGACGGTCTGAACCATGCGCATCATGACGCGTGCTACGCGTTTGGCCTCACGCTCATCGGAGACAAAGTCCGTGGTGCTCAGATCGTTCGGGTCGTCGCCGACGTGGCAGTGGATGCAGCGCACGCCGAGTGCGGAAGCGAACCCGCGCATCACCCCGATGACCGCACGTCGCGACATGTCGGCCGGCAGCACCTGCAGGTTTTGCGGCGACTGCGGGGGACGTCGAGAACTCGCGCCCTGCTGGCCACTCGCGGAGGTACCCGTTGCGTGTGCCTGGCCGGCTGTCAGCGGCAGGGCAACAACCAAGGCGACCATGACGATCGCCAGAGTGAGTAGGAGGGATCGCTCGGTGGACATGCTGGGTCGTTTGCTGGGCATTTGAATCGCTCGTGGTGTGCTGGGTACCAATGTCGGAATCGCGCCATCATTCCTCACAGCGCAGCCTGTAGCAATTCGTCCGCCCGGGTTCGGGTCAGGTCGGGCACAGGCCTACGCGATCCGCCGGGTACAATCGGGGCACCTACCGCAATCACGTGCCCCGGGGAGGTTCGCATGTCGTACGTATTTGCCAGGACCCTCGACGTTCCCTTCGAAGAGGCTATCGCCCGCGCCACCAGCGAGCTTGGCGAGCGCGGTTTCGGCGTTCTCACGACCATCGACGTGAGGGCGACTCTCAAGAAGAAGATCGACGTGGACTTCCGGCCCTACACGATTCTCGGAGCCTGTAATCCAGCCTATGCGCACCAGGCGCTCCAGGCCGAGCCGCACATCGGGGCGATGCTTCCCTGCAATGTCATCGTGCAGCAGGCCGAGGGTGGGGTCGAAGTCGCAGCAGTGGATCCAGTGGCCTCGATGGCCGCGGTGGAGAACGCTTCGCTCGGGGAGGTCGCGCTGCAAGTCCGCGCCCTGCTCCAAGAGGTGATCGAATCGTTGTAGAGGAGTCCCGGTAGCCGATGAATTTGGCCTTGGTTGTTCTTGTGGCCGCGGCCGCATCCGCGCTTGCGGCTGCACTGGGAGTCTTGCCGCTCATCGCCAGGCCACGGCCGCCGACGGCCTGGCTCGCGTGGGCAAACGCCCTGGCCGCAGGCATGATGATTGCCGCCGCCTTTGCCCTCGCCGAACCCGTCCCAGGAGCCTCTTCCGGTGCCTTTGCGCTAGGTGCGGTGCTCGGCATTGTCCTGCTTCACGGGTCGCGTACCTTTTCGCGGACCGAGGGACTGGCGCTGAACCGGCTCGATGCGGCCACAGAACAGTATGGCCACGAGGTACTGCTGGTCGGCACCCTTCACTCCGCCGCCGAAGGCGTCGCCATCGGGGCCGCGATGGCGAGTGATGCCGCATTCGGCGTTTTCGTGGCCGTGGCACTGGCGCTGCACAACGTTCCCGAGGGAACCTTGTTGGCGGCAGTCTTCCGGTCGCGTGGAGTCAGCATGGTGCGCGCGGCAGCGTTGGCCGTGGTCGCCAACCTCGGGCAGGTGGTTCTTGCGGTGGCCAGCTACGCTGTCGTGGCAACGGCCCCGACGACGTTGCCGTGGGCGCTCGGTTTTGCCGCGGGCGCACTGATCTACCTGGTAATGGTGGATCTGCTCCCGGACAGCTACGCCGCAGCGGGTCCTACGAGCATCGCACTGGCAGTAATCCTGGCCATGTGGGCCTTCAGCCTGTTGCATGGGGTCTTACGCGCATGAGTCCGGCGGGCTACGTCTTCGCCTACGGCATGATCACGGCGGTGGCGACAGCCCTCGGC
>JAJCXS010000023.1 GCA_029263335.1 Acidobacteriota bacterium
GCTACGCCTGAGCGCTACGGTATCCGGCCCTGCCGACCTTGCCGCCTAGTACTTCTTGGAGAAGGGGTACTTGGCGTGCTCGCGGGTTTCCGGACGGTAGTGTTGTACCGACTTCACGTACCCGAATTCCTTGGGGAACGACAGTTCGTAGCTATCCGGATTGACGCTGTCGTCGAAAAACACCTTCTTCAAGTCGCGCGCCGCCTTGGTCATCAGAATCCCACCGCGAACTGACTCGGCGGGATAGGCCCGCGAACAGACGAGGTCGGCGTTCATGACACCCGCCGGCTCCAGATAGAAGATGTAGTCACCATCCTCGAACTCGCCCTCGAGAACGGCGCGCTCGAGCGCCTCCTGGCCGATTACGATGCCGTAGCATGTGGCTGGATCAGGCTCCGGCACTGGCACCTCCACCGGATCTTCTTCAACAGCGGGCTTGGCCGCGACGGGCTTGGTGGCGGAAGGGTCTGCGGCGGCGGGCTTGGCAGTAGAATCGTCCGCCTCGGGCGTATCTGGCGTCATCACTTTCTCCTGTGCTACCAGAGTGCTTTCGGGCGCGCCGAGCATAGCAGCTTGCTCCCGCATTGACAGGCTCATGCCACCGAAAGAAGATGCCTGCTCCACCGCTTACCCCCCGCTGAGCAAATGTCCGACGAAGCTTGGAGCACACCCCTGCAGCTGGATGCCAGCGCGTCGTCTATCGTGGGGTCGGTGCGCGAGCATAACGAAGACGCGGCGTGCGCCCATCCGGACATTGGTCTGCTCGCAGTCGCGGACGGTCTCGGTGGCCACAATGCCGGCGAGCGCGCCAGCGGCCTGGCTATCACAGTTCTTGAAGATCACCTGCGTGCGGCTCGCGCGGAGGGACGGTCACCCAGTCTGGATGAACTCCTCGCCGCCTTCGACGCCGCCAACGCGCAGATCCTCACGGACGCCGAGGAGGCTCCCGAGCGCGCCGGCATGGGAACGACTCTTACCGCGATCGTCGTCACCGACAACCGCGTTCTCCTGGCGCATATTGGCGACAGTCGCGCGTGGCGCATACGCGACGGAGTCGTGGAACAGTTGACCCACGATCACACCGTGGTGGGCCAGCAGGTACGCGAAGGTGTGATCACCGAGGAACAAGCTGACACCCATCCCATGCGCCATGTGCTCAGCCGATGCCTCGGCATGGGAGCCGAGATCGAGGTCGATCTGGCTGAGGGCGACCTCGCCATCGACGACATCTACGTGCTCGCCTCGGACGGCCTCTCGCATGGCCTGAGCAAGGAAGATGTCGCCGAGATCGTGATGACCAGCAAGGCGGCGGATGAGTCGTGTGAGACTCTGGTACATACGGCGTGCGGACGCGACGGCCAGGACAACATCACTGCGGCGGTTCTTTTATGTCGAGACCATTGAGGTTAGCCACGACGGCAATCGGTGCGATTGCGCTCGTGGTTCCTCTGCTCGCCGCCTCGCCGCAGTCCGACGCCGCGACAATCTTCGCCACCGCCGAAGGACTGCTGCACACTGGCCGGGTGGCTGACGCGCAGGCGGCCTATGCGAGGATCGTTACCGGATTCCCCCGTGCAACCCATCCGCAGCTGGTGTGGCGCGCGGCCGCTCGCGTGCGCCTGGGCGATCTGCTGTGGCGCGCCGGTGAGTGGCGCCTGGCTGGCGCCGAGTACGTAGACGTTATCGAGTTCGAACCGCGCTCTGAATGGACCTCACGGGCCAGCCTCAAGCTCGCCTATGTGGCGCTCGCTGAGGAGGACTGGGCGAGCGCTGTCGACCTGCTGCAACGCGTGGTCTCGGCACGGGGCGGCGTAGCGGATAGCAGCGCCGCCAGCAGCGCGCGACGCGCCCTCACTCTGGTCGAGCGATTCCATGTGCGCGGCGCCAACACCAGCGCACCGTACGTGCGAGCCAGCGTGATCAACATGGGTGCCGAAATCGACCGCCCGGTGGCGGTTGCCGCAAGCGCCGACGGGCAGGTTCTGGTGATCGACGAGGGCACGCCGGCCGTCCTGCTCAAAGACCCTTCCCGCGAAACTGCAAGCCGCCTGGCGTACAACGCCCACTCGCGTCCCTGGTGGGGAACCGACGGTCTGCCCTACTTGCCCACCCGCAAGGCAGGTGTCATCGCGCTCGGAGGCTCGCGGCTGGGATTCATGAGCGATGAGCAGGGCCGCTCCATGCCGCTGACCGACCTGCAGGCCGGGATTCGCACACCCGACGGGTCCTGGTTCCTGCTCGACGCCGACCCCCGCCGCGTGCTCAAGTTCGATCCGGATGGTACGTATCGGGGGCTGGCCACGACCACACGCGAGGAGCCTGTCGACGTAGCGATCGATGGAGTGGGCCGCCTGTATGTTCTCGAACGCGCCGCCTCCCGGGTAATCCGTTTCACTGCGGATGGCGAGCGCGAGGGCGTGGTGGTTGCTGCCACCTGGCGGCGCCCCGAAGCATTGGCCGTTGATCGACTCGGCAACGCCTACGTCCTCGATCGTGACGCGCGCACGATCGACATCTTCTCCTCCAACGGACAGCGCCTGGGCCGCCTCGGCCCCACCCTGCCCGGCAACATCGAACTGCGCGGTCCGCGCGATCTGGCCGTCGACGAGTCCGGCCGTATTTACGTAGCCGATAGAAGCGCCCGCACCGTGGTGGTCATCGAATGAGGTGGTGGCGCGCGACCGCGCTGCTGGCCCTGGCGGCACTCGCGGTGGCCGGACCACTGGCCTCTGCGCGGCCATCTACGGAGGGCGGGCAACAGGTCGACGCCGAGACCCTGCGCCTGCTCCTTGCCCGCGCCGAGGCGCTCCTCGACGCCGGGGATGCAGAAGCCGGGATGGACGCGCTGCAGCGCGTCTTCGCCCGTGCCGAAGAAATCGACGGGGGCTCGCCGGAATCACTGCGGCTCCTGTTACGGCGCGCACTGGAGACCAGGAGTGCCGCCTACTGGGACAACGATCAGCGCAGCGCACTGGACGCTGATCTGGATCGTCTGATCGAACTGGACCCCGCCTACGATCTGGCAACGACCGGAGCCGAAGAGGGCCTCATGGCGCGCTTCAACCGGCGGCGCGAGCGACTGGTTGGCTTTCTGCGAGTAGGGCTCGCGCCCGCCGATGCCGAACTGACGCTCAACGGCCGGCCGGTGGAACAGATCGACGACATCATTCCCGTGCTCGCTGGCGACCATGTGGTGAGCGCCGGTCGCCGTGGTTTCGCGTCGCAGCAAGAGACGGTGACGGTTCGCGCCAATCGCACCGAAGGCATCGGGCTGACCCTCGAGCGCTCGAGCGCCACCGTGCAGGTGGCCACCAACCCCGCCGGCGCCCGCGTGGTCCTTGATGGCGAACTCGTTGGTGCCACCGCCGCGGTCGCC
>JAJCXS010000024.1 GCA_029263335.1 Acidobacteriota bacterium
CGGCGTGCCATCGACCGTGTGGACACCGTCGCCGAGTTCGCGGACCGCCACCGGGCGATGCAGCGTGAGGGCGTGGCCGGACGCACTCTTTTCCCGGTCCGGCGCCACGACGGTTACGTCGCCCAGCGGACGCAACGCCTCTGCTAGCGCCCGCAGACCTTCGGAGTGAATCCCGTCATCGTTGGAGACGAGGATCGACGGTCTCATAGGCACTCCATGCAAGGATCGTTAGGCGGCGAAGATTGCCCGGCGGCCAGCCACCAGGCCAACGTGGCTGATCTCATCGAGACGAAAACAGCGACCCCGGGCGGCCCCGTGAGTCGCTGTCTTCATTCCTCGAACAAGTCGGGGCGAGAGGATTTGAACCTCCGACCTCTTGACCCCCAGTCAAGCGCGCTACCAAGCTGCGCCACGCCCCGAACCTGCGCCGGACACTCGGATGTGCCCCGCGCCGCTACAGAGTCTCATTGGCCTCCAGCATGGTCAAGATCGCATCGACTTCCGTGCGCACCTCGTCGAGGGTGTCGATCAACTCGCGCGACCGTTGGGCGGACGCGACGTGCCGGCGCGCACCCGCGATCGTCATGCCTCTGCCGTGCACAAGGTCTTTGATTCGCAGGATCAGCTCGATGTCCTCGGGCCGATAGAGTCGCTGGCCGCCACGACTCTTGGTGGGGCTCAGCTGTGGAATTTCGGTCTCCCAATAGCGCAGAACGTGACTCTCCAGCGTGGTGAGTTCGCAGACCTCACCCATGCGGTAGAAGCGCTTCTTGTAGCCGCTTGCGAGAGCCACTAGGGGTTCACGGCTCGCAACAGAGCAGGCGCCGGATGGAACGTCACGGCCCGGTGGGCGGGGATCAGCATACGTTCACGAGACGAGGGGTTGACGCCGCGACGGGCTGCGCGGTCGAGAACCTCGAAGGTACCAAAATTGGTGACCATCGCCTTGCCGTCTTCATCGAAGCCATGCTTGAGCTCGTCCATGATCAGGTCCACGAACGCGATCGCTTCGGTGAGCGAGATACGAGGCTCGGCTTCATGAATGGCCCGTGCAATATCGCGCTTTTTCAGGGTCATGGCTCGTACCAGGCGAATCGGCCCTCCAGCGAGAATTGTGCAAAGTATAGCGCACTGTCTCGCGGTTCCGATGGGGCTGATTACAGGTCAACTAGCGGTCCTTGCGGCCGCGTCGGCGGATGTGGATTCGCACGGGCGTGCCGTCCAGCCCGAACTGCTCGCGGAGCCTGTTTTCGAGGAACCGCTTGTAGCTGACAGGGAGTTCACGGCGGCTCTTACCGGTGAATACCACGAACGTCGGAGGAGCCACCGACGCCTGGGTAAGGTACTTGAGTTCAGGAGAGCCCGGCGGGCCCTGGGGTCCACGCTGCTGCAGGTACGTGAAGAGGGCATTCAACTCGCCGGTCGGCACGCGACGAAGGCGATTCTCCGCAACCCTGTCGATCAGCGAGAACACGCCCTTGACCCCGTCTCCGGTGAGGGCCGACGTATAGACGACCTCGGCAAACGCCATGCGACCGAGGCGTTCCTTGAGTTCCTTGTGCCACGAGCGCTGGTTGCCTCGCTCGATTTCCACCAGGTCCCACTTGTTCACCACGATGATCAGTCCGCAGCCAGCATTCTGTGCTTCATCGGCCACCGTGCGGTCCTGCCGTGTCAGTCCCACGTTCGCGTCGATTACGAGCAGCGCGACGTCGGCGCGCGCCATGCGACGGCGCGCGATCGACACGCTGACCATCTCGGCGAACCCTTCCTGGCGCGCCCCACGGCGAATTCCCGCAGTGTCGACGAGAACGTAATCGCGGCCTGCGAATGTCATCGTCGTATCGATCGCGTCGCGGGTCGTTCCCGAGACATCGCTCACCACGAGCCGATCGCTGCCGAGCATGGCGTTGGCGAGCGACGACTTGCCGACGTTCGGGCGGCCGACCACTGCAACCCGCGTGAAGTCCCGCGACGGCTCCGGCGCTTCCTCTTCCTCCGGCAGCAACGCCACCACGGCATCGAGAAGATCGGCCACACCGAATCCGTGTTCGGCGGATATCGCGAAGACCGGATCGAGACCGAGGGTGGCGAAATCGGCCGCCAGTTCATCGGACTTTCCGAAGCGGTCGCACTTGTTCACCACCAGGAACACGCGGGCGCCGCAACGGCGCAACTCCGATCCCAGATCGCGTTCGATCGAAACCGGGCCTTCCTTGCCGTCAACGACGAACAGCACCGCCGCCGCTCCTTCGAGTGCACCCAGCGCTTTGGCTTCGACGGCCTGTGTCAGCCCGTCTTGGCTGCGCCACTCGACGCCGCCGGTATCGCTCAATTCGAACGAACGCCCGCCCCATTCCGTATCGGCGACGTTGCGATCACGCGTCAGGCCCGACTGCTCGCCGACGATCGCCTGCCGCCGTCCGAGAACACGGTTAAAGAGCGTCGATTTCCCCACGTTGGGACGACCGACAATCACGACCTGCGGGAGTGCTTCTGTGCTCATCATGGGGGTACTACGCGCGACGGCAGCCACCAGCGGGCGCCTTCAAGAGTGTGCCGACCAGGGTATGCTAAGCTTCGTCGCCGTTCTCTCCATAGCCCCATTACGCACAGTGTTTTCTGCATGATCAAGGCCGATATCGTCGATCAGATAGCCCACCAGACCGGCATCTCGAAGGTGCAGGCCGAGCGCGCGGTCGAGCAGGTTCTGGAGTCGGTGAGGCAATCGCTGGCGCGCGGCGAGCGCATCGAACTGCGCGGCTTCGGCGTGTTCGAGGTGAAGCAGCGCAAGCAGGGCATCGGTCGCAACCCGAGGACGGGCGAAGAGGTCGTCATCCCCCCGACCCGTACCACCCGCTTCAAGCCGGGCAAGAACCTGTCGGACCTCCCCGCCGACCTGTAGCGCCAAGGGCTACCGGAGAAGGTCTTCCAGATGTACAACGACGAAGACGATAGCGACTCGCCGCAGGAGGCGACTCCCGCCCGCATTCCGATCGGCGTGTCCCCGGTCGAGTCTGGCACTAGTGACTGGCCTCCGGAACTCATCGCCGACCCCACCACGCCTCTCCTCGCGGGGCCCCTCGCACCTGAGGAGGCGTTGTCGCCTCCTGCGTCGGGCCGAGTCAACCTGGTGCTCTTCGTTCTCACCCTGCTGACGACGAGTTACTGGGGCTTCCTGCAATACCAGTCGTTCTACCTGGACAATATCGGCGAGGCGGCACTCAACCCCTTCACCGAACCCATGCTGTGGCTGGCAGGTCTGCCCTATGGAATGGCCGTGATTGCCTTCCTGGGAGCGCACGAAATGGGCCACTACCTGGCCTGCCGCTACTACGGCATCCGCGCAACGCTTCCCTACTTCATCCCCATTCCGCCCATCGGACCCATACTGCTCCCCGGCACGATGGGCGCGGTCATTCGCATCAAGAGCCCCATCACCGGCCGCCGTGAACTGTTTGACATCGCCGTTGCGGGCCCCCTCGCGGGCTTCGTCGTGGCGTTGCCGATGCTCGCCGTCGGGCTCGGCCAGTCGCGCGTGGTCGAAGATGACAGCCTGGCCTTCGGCATCGGCCTGGGCGAACCGTTGATCTGGGGACCGCTGCAGGCCGCGTTCGCCCCGCCCGTTGGCGCCGACCAGACCCTGCTGGCACACCCGCTGGCGTTTGTCGGTTGGTTCGCGCTGCTGGTGACTGCGATGAACCTGCTGCCCATCGGGCAACTCGACGGTGGGCACCTGCTGTACGCGATCACACCACGTCACCACCGGAAGATCTCGCTACTGCTGGTGGCGCTGATGTTGTTCGCGGGATACGTCTACTTCAGCGGCTGGATCCTCTTCGCCCTGCTGATCTTCTTCGCCCTCGGGACCAAGCACCCTCGCCCGCTGTCCTTCGACGGCGACCTGGGACCAGGCCGCCGGCTGCTACTGTTGGTCGCGATATTGATCCTGGTCACCTCGTTCATGCTCGAGCCGATCAGTATCAACTTCTGATTGGGGCGCGCCGCGGGTTGCTACGTGGCGTCCGCAAGAGCCCGAATCTCGGCGTCGGACAACGTCCGCGCAGACGCCTTCGCAGCCTTGAACACAGCCTCGACTCGGGCATCAGTCGGTTCAATGCCGTGCGCCCGTAGCCAGTAGGTCACGTTCGAGAGGCCGCTCATCGGTCCGACCTCGATGCCCTGGGCACGTCCGATCATCGCGGCGGGCACACCGGAGTAGATCCGATCCGCCAGCCAATCATCGCCCTTCGCCCGCGCCTTGATCACCGCTGCCGCGTGCACTCCGGTGGCCGTCCGGAACGCGTCCTCGCCGATGACCGGGTAGTTGATGGGGATCTCGCGACCGGTGGCCTCGGACACGACCTGACAGTATTCCGGCAACTTTGAAAGATCCTGATCGATGTAGCCCTCCAGCGCACAGTTGACCAGAATCAGGTCCATCGGCGTGTTCCCCGAACGCTCGCCGATGCCCAATGCAGTGCCGTGCACACGGTCCGCGCCGGCCTCGATGGCCGCCATCGTATTGGCCACGTCGAGACCGCGATCGCGGTGCCCGTGCCAGTCGATCTTGACCTCCTCGCCGGTAGCACTGGCGACTTCGCGGACGAAGCGAATCAGCGCCCGGACGCCATCCGGAGTGCCGTGCCCCACCGTGTCGCAGACACAGATCCTGCGCGCGCCATGCTCGATCGCCGTGGTGTAGAGAGCACGGATGGTGTCGGGGTGGGCCCGTATCGTATCTTCGGTCACGTACATGACCGGAAGCCCGCGGCCAACGGCGAGACTGACCGCATCGGCAGTGTGCTTCAGCATGCGGTCGAGACTCCACTCCTCCGCGTACTGGCGGATCGGGCTCGAACCGATGAAACAGGACGCCTCGATGGCCAGTCCGACCTCGTCGGCGACGTCACAGATCGGCAGGATGTCGCTTGCCAGGGTACGGGCCGCGCAGTTCGGCAGAATCGGCAGGTTCTGATCACGGATCTCGCGGCACATCCTGGCCACGTCGTCGCGTTGCCGTTGCGAAGCCCCCGGCAGACCGATATTCGCCGACTGGATGCCAAGATCCGCCATCAAGTGGAGAATCCGAATCTTCGTCTCGATATCCGGGTCCTTCACCGAGGGGGATTGCAGACCGTCGCGGAGCGTCTCGTCATCGAACTCCACGGTCCGCCGCAACGGCTCGCCATCGGCCCGATTCCAGTCGTAGATCAGCTCGCTTTCGCCTGGATTGGCCATCAGCGCCCTTTCCATTCGGCTTGGCGCTTCTCGAGAAAGGCCGTCATCCCTTCCTTCTTGTCCTCGGTCGCGCAGCAAAGCCCGAAGTATGTGGATTCAATCACCTGCCCCTCGACCAGGCTCGTCTCGATGCCTTCGTTGACGGCCTGAATGCAGTAGCGCATCGCTATCGGGGCCTTGCTGGCAAGTTCCGCGGCCAGCGCTTGGGTTACCGCGCCCAACTCCTCGTGCGGCACCACCTGGTTGACCAGCCCGATGCGTTCAGCGGTCTCCGCGTCGATCGGCTGGCCGCGACAGATCAGTTCCAGGGCTCTGCCCTTGCCAACGAGCCGCGGCAGACGCTGCGTTCCTCCATGGCCGGGAATGATCGAGAGGTTGATCTCCGGCAGCCCGATCTTGGCGCGCTCGGAGGCAATGCGAATGTGACACGCGAGAGCCAGCTCACACCCTCCGCCCAATGCGTATCCGTTGATGGCGGCAATCACGGGTTTGCCCATGCGCTCCAACAGGTCGAAGGCGCGCTGCCCGGCGGCCGCAGCACGGCGCCCCTGCTCCGGGCCGTACGTGACCAACACGCTGATATCCGCCCCGGCCACGAAGGCCTTGTCCCCGCCGCCGGTAACGATCACGGCTCGCACGTCAGGGTCTGCGTCGAGAGCGATAGCGGCAGCGGCGATCTCCTCCGTAGTGCGCACGTCGAGCGCGTTCAGTACCTCCTGCCGGTCCACGGTCAGGGTAGCGACACCATCATCCACTTCCACGCTGATGTTTCGATAATCGGCGGCCATGTTCCTCTCCTGATCAGTCCTCGTACCGATAGAAGCCACGGCCGCTCTTGCGGCCAAGATGTCCCGCCAGCACCATCCGTCTCAACAGCGGCGGCGCCGCGTACTGTGGCTGACGGAACTCGTCGTACATGATGCCGGCGATGTAGAGCGTCGTGTCGAGACCGACATAATCGAGAAGCGCAAACGGCCCCATGGGGTAGCCGCATCCCGACTGCATGGCTCGATCAATGTCCTCGGCGCTTGCCAGGCCCTCCTCGAGCGCACGAATCGCCTCCAGCAGGTAGGGCACCAGCAGCCGGTTCACCACGAAGCCGGTGCGATCTCGAACCAAGACGGGGCTCTTGCCGAGGCGCTCGCCAAACGCCGCCACCGTCTTCACGACGGTCTCGTCAGAAAGAAGCGTGTGAACCACCTCCACCAGCGCCATCGCCGGCACCGGATTGAAGAAATGCAGCCCGATGAAACGCTCCGGCCTGCTTGTCGACACGGCCAGTTCGGTAATGCTCAGCGAAGACGTGTTGCTGGTGAGAATCGTATCGCGACCGCAAGCGGCGTCCAGTTGGGTAAACACGGCGCGCTTCGCCTCGAGCGTCTCCGTCACCGCCTCCACCACGAGATCACAGCCGGCGAGGTCGGACAATGACGTCGTCGCCGTGAGACGGCCGAGAAGGGCCTCGGCCTCCAACTCGGTGAGTCTGTCCCGCTCTACAGCGCCACGCACCCTTCCTTTCAGACTGGCCATGCCCTTTTCGAGGGCGCTCTCGTCGAGATCACACACCATTGTCGTGAACCCGGCGCGTGCACACACCTGAGCAATACCGCCTCCCATAAGGCCGCAGCCGACGACACCTACCGTCTCGATCCCGTCGGCGCTCACCGGGGCGACTCCAGCGCCAGCGCGATTCCCTGCCCGCCGCCGATACAGGCGGTCGCCACCGCACGCCCGCCGCCTCGACGGCGCAGTTCGCGAACCGCCGCATACGCGATTCGAGTTCCCGTCATCCCCAAAGGGTGCCCCAAAGCAATGGCGCCGCCGTTGATGTTCACCTTCGCTCGATCGAGCCCGAGTTCAGATTCGACCGCCAGGTACTGGCCGGCGAAAGCCTCATTGACCTCGACGACATCAACGCTAGCCAGATCCCATCCCGCCAATTCGAGCACCTTCTCGGTAGCAGGCACCGGCCCAATACCCATGTGCGCCGGATCAACGCCGGCGTGAGCCCACGCGACCACCCTGGCTAGCGGCGTGATGTCGTGTTGCTGTGCCCACTCGGCGGAGGCGACTACCACCGCGGCGCCCCCGTCGACAATGCCGCTGGCATTGCCCGCGGTCACGAAGGAGTCGGGGCCGAAGGCGGGTGCCAGGGCGGCAAGTGATTCAATCGTGGTATCCGGCCGCAGATGGTCGTCCTCGGCAACCTCATAAACGCCCTTGCGGCCACGAACCTGCACCGCCACGATTTCTTCGCCCAGGATGCCCTTGCCGAGTGCCACGGCGGCTCGCTGCTGGCTTTGCAGGGCAAACTCGTCCTGAGCCTCACGACTGATGCCGTAACGGCGCGCCAGGTTGTCCGAGGTCCCCGACATGCTGCAGCCGCAATACGGGTCGGTAAGCGACTCCACCAGCGAGTCCTGCAATCGAGCGTCCTGCATACGAAAACCGGCGCGAGCGCCGTACAGGACGTGGGGAGCCATCGACATGTTCTCCATACCACCGGCAAGGCCGACCTCGATCTCCCCCACCCGGATCATTCGACTCACGGCGATGATCGACTCGATCCCGGAGCCGCACAGCCGATTCACCGTGAGCGCCGGGACACTCTCGGGCACGCCCGCTTTCAGGGCGACATGGCGAGCACCATAGACGGCGTCGATCGACGTTTGCTGTGCGTTGCCGATGACAACGTGCTGCACATCATCCGGACTTACACCCGCGCGCTCCATCGCGCCCTGGGCCGCGGCCGCGCCCAACTCGATCGCGGTCGTGCCAGCGAAGTCGCCGAGGAACCTGCGCATCGGTGTCCGTGCCCCGTCGAGAACCACTGCATCACGGGTCACGCTTTCCTCCTCGCGGCGTCAGGTAAGGCGATTCTCCCATAGCCCCCGAAGGCCGGCAAACGCGACCGCCTGGGCCACTACCGCCCCAACCACGGTTCCCACCGAGTCCGCTGCCCAGTCGGCCAGCGTGGCACTCCGACCGGGCACGAAGCTCTGATGGAACTCGTCCAGTCCCCCAGCCAGTGAAGCCAACCCGACCGCGAGGACAAGCACCCCCAAGGGTAGAGGACGCCGACGATCGCCTCCCATTCCGTACCAGACCGTCACCCCCACGACGGAATACGCGCCGCCATGCAAGAGCCAGTCTGGATAGCCGACGGCAAAATCAGGCCAGGCTGGCTGGTGTGAGTACCCGAAGATCGTGCCGACAGCCGCGAGGGCAGGCAGCCAGCGCAGGAGCCCCTTCATGCGCTCGTCGGCAGCAGGTACAGAAGCCAGCCGAGAGCGACCGCAGTGAGAATCATGCCCCCCGCGATCCAGGCGGCGAGCACGAATACGTCATGGCGATCACGCCGGAGCATCGCCGCGAGGACGAGCCCGACCGCGGCAGAAAAAGCGCACAGCGACATGAAATGGATCATTCGTCGTCGCCTGCCGCCCCGCCATCGCGCGCGGCCCGCGCTCGCAGCACGGCGAAATCGAAGGCATCCAGGATCACGAGCAGGTTGAGCAGGCCGGCAACGAGCGTGAACGTGTTGCCGTACTCGTGATACGGCGCACTCAGGTCGCCGTCGCCGAGGTCGAGCACATACGCAGCCGCGTACAGACCGCCCACGCCACTCGCCCCAAACGCCGCGAGGTAGCTCAGGGAGTCTCCCTCGACCGGCCTGTATACCTTGCCGTCGAGGGCCAGTCCGCCCACAAAGAGCGCGATGATCAGCGCACCGAACCCCAGCGCTCGCTGGCGACGGCCCACCATCAGGTGCCCCGCTCCCGGGATGATCCAGGCGAGTACGCAGGCAGGCAGCGTCCAGCGCAGCGCCTCCGCAGCGGCGACGTCGGGTGTGGTTGTTTCAATCGGCACCGCGCTCACGCCAAGCTCGCGATCGGAGATTTGCCCCTCCCCCTCGACGGCCGCATCCAGCGATTCGGGTGCGGGAACTACTTCCTGCATGCCGTTCTCGGGGCGCCCTTCCGTCACGGTACTCAGCTGCCGTACTGACGGACAATCGCGGCTAGCCGCTCTACCGCCCGCATAGCCTCGGCGCCGGAAACCGGCTCCAGCAGGTCGAACGCCCCGTTGCGTTCGGTCTCGAGGATCTGTAGTCCCACGATCGCCTGTACCTGGCGGTACAGCACGTGCTCGGGCGGCGGATCGGAGAGAGTAGGCCGCGGCGCGCCCTCTGCGGCTCCAACCAACTCCAAAACCCGGTAGGCCGCCTCCACGAGCATGCTGCGCAAAACCTCCATCCGCGGATAGAACTCGTTGTTCTGGTAGACGTCCAAGACGCCCCACTGCACGGTGCGGAGAATGAACCGCGTCGTCCACCGGTCGCCGGCATCTGCCACGATCACACCCGGCCGGTCGGCCGTGTACCGCTCCAGACGCTGCAGACTGATGGCAAGAACCGCGGCCAGTTCTTCACGCGTGAGCGTGGCCTTGTCGGCGAGTTCGCGGTACTCGCTGGGCAGCGCCGCCTCTTCATAGGCGTCGCGCGCGCGGCGCGCGTTCGCCGCCGCCTCCGCGTCGTCTGGAACGGCGTCGGAGAGTCGTTGGTAGGCGTCGGCTGCTTCGGCATACCGCCCTTCGCGCATCAGGAGCGCACCGAGTTTCTGTAACACCGCCGGATGGTTCCCCAACGCGCGGCGCGCCCCTCCGAGAGCCTCGATCGCCGCTGTCACGTCGCCGCTGGCATCGTAAAGCTCGGCAATCCGAATGTATGGGCCTGCCAGGAAGGGGGCCTGGACGATCACCTCGCGGTAGGCGGACTCGGCCGCCGCGACATCACCGCCCTGCGCGGCCATCTCGGCACGCCGCAAACTCGGCGACACCGACTCGAGCGCCATCCGATTCAGCTCGACCGCGGCGCGCGTCAACCCCGCGTCCGACCGCAGAGCGGCCTCGAACCACTCTGTTGCGAGCGCGGGCCGACTCTGAAGCGCCGCGGCAAGGCCCATGCCGTATTGCGCCGTGGCTAGATCAGCAGACGCGGCCAACGCCGCACCAAACGCGTTCTGCGCCGCCAGGATACTGCCGCCGCGAAGTTCTCTGAATCCCTCATAGGTTTGTCCGAGAGCGGTCGCACGATCGGCGGGAGAAAGCGACGTCGCACTGGGCACCACGCCACCGATACGAAGCGCAGCCCAGGCGGCCGCGAGTTCCGCGGTCGCCTCTACGGGCGTCGCCGGCACGCGTTCAGCCGCCAGCCCCGCTGCCGGTCGGGTCGTCGGTGCGGTCGCCGTGCTGGCACAGCCTGCCAGCGCGCCGCTCACGGCGACAAGTACCAGGGTCGCCAGTCGTTGCCTGTTGGATTGCGTCATGGGGGGCATTGTCGCGTCCAACGGCCTCGCCGGCAACTAGAGGAGCGCCTCGGCCTCGCCGACCACGCGGTCGTCCGCAGGGCCATCGCCTCTCTGCAGGTCGATCCAGCTCACCGGCCAGCGGCGAAAGTATGTGATCTGACGCTTCGCGTAGCGGCGCGTGTCGCGTGCGATTCCCGGCCTCACGGCATCGAGCGTGGCCTCCCCGGCGGCCACGGCGCATAGGTCCCGGTAGCCGATGGCCTGCATCGCATGTTCGCTCCGCGACACTCCGCGCTGGCGCAGCCCCTGGACCTCCTCCAGCCAACCCGACCGCAGCATCTGATCTACTCGTGCATCAATTCGACGGTACAGCTCTTCGCGCGGCCAACGGAGTCCGATAAATACCCCATCGAACGGCTCGGCCGCCGCCCCGTCGCTGTTGAGGTCAGCGATGCGTCGCCCGCTGCGCAGAACGATCTCGAGAGCCCGCAACGTGCGTTGACGGTCCTGCCGGTCGATGGCGGTCGCCCGCTCGGCATCCAGCCGCGCCAACCAACCGTGCATCACGGCAACGCCACGTCTGGCGGCTACCGCCTCGAGAGCCTCGCGCCACGCCTCGTCGCTGGCAGGGAGCGCATCGAGCCGTCCGAGGGTGGCATCCACGTAGAAGCCACTGCCACCAACCAGCAGCGGCATGTGGCCGCGATTCAGAACATCATCGATTGCCCTTCGTGCGGCCACAGCGAAGGTCCCCGCCGTGCTGCGCATGTCCGGCCCATACAGGTCGATGCAGTGATACCGATACCGCGCTCGCGCCGCCACGGTCGGCTTGGCGGTTCCGACATCCAGGCCTTGATACACCTGCAGCGCGTCGGCCGAGATAATCTCCCCGTCGCAACGCTCCACCAGCCGCTCCGCGAGTGCAGACTTGCCGCTCGCGGTCGGCCCCACGATCACGGCGATCCGGCGACCACGGCCGCTGGACGAGCGCGTCACTGGCGCGTCGGCACCATCGGCAGGGAGAAGCCTTCGGCGCCGCCTTTGCGCAGTGCATCCATCACCTGCACGGCGAGCCCATAGTCAGCCGTCGTGTCGGCCCTGATCGTGATCCGCTGGCGATCCTCCTCGCTCAGGTCGCGGACCCGCGCCTCGAGCTGATCCGCTGTCACGATCTCGCCCTGCATTCGGATCTCGCCCCCTGCCCCGATTTCGACGATGATGCGACTGCTTTCCACCGCCTCGGCCGTAGACGACTCGGGTAGCTCGAGTTCCATCCCCGACTGATCGAGAAAGGTCGTCGTCACCGCGAAGAAGATCAGCAGCAAGAACACGATGTCGATCAACGGGGACATGTCGACGCGCGCGCGGCGGTCGCGATGGCGCGCCTCGGAAAACATCTACTCGGCCCCACTGTCATCGCCGGCAGCCCGGCGTACAACGATCAGCTTGATCATTTCCAGGACGAGTCGTTCGATCTCCAACACGATCGCCTCGGCCTTGCCCACGTAGTAGTTGTAGGCGGCCAGAGCCGGGATAGCGATGGTCAGCCCGGTGGCGGTCGTTATCATCGCCTGAGAGATACCTCCGGCCAACGCATCGGCCTGCCCGACACCCTGCATCGAAACCACCGAGAAGACCTGGATCATGCCCAGGACCGTACCGAGAAGCCCGAGGAGTGGTGAAACGCTGGCGATGGTGCCGAGGGCACCCAGATTGCGCTCCAACCCCGGGATCTCTTGCCGCCCTGCGTCGCGCACGATCTCTCTGATGTATTCCCGTGACTCCCGACGCGCCTGCAGTGCTGGCAGCAGCGTGTTGTTGAGTGCGCCCGGACGGCGCCCGGCAAACTCCTCGGCACGATCGAACTCGCCCGCATCGATGAGGCGATACAGATGCTCCACCTCGTCGGGCGGCAGGATCTTCTGCTCGCGCAGGTTCCACGAGCGTTCCACGATGATCGCCAGCGCCACGATTGACGCGATCGAGAGCGGGATCATCACTGGCCCGCCGTTGCTAAAGACCTCGATCATGTTGAGGGATTCTCCGAATCAAAGGGTAAAGATCAGCGCGCCCGAGATCCCGACGACTAGCGGTCTGCCGGAAACACGACCTCCTGCGGATCCAGGTTATAGATAAAGCCGAGTCTCCCGGTAATCGCATCGTGCGGAAAGAACTCCGGAATCGGCGGCAGGTCGTTGGAGAGTTCGAGCGAGAACACGGCGGCCGAGTCGTAGGCCGGTTGCCCTGAACTCCAGGTTTGCTCGGCGACGATCACCGCCACCTCGTCTCCGGCCGCATTGCGAGTACGGCGGATGGAGAGCGATACGAAGGTCGCCCCCCCTACGCCAGTCTGAATGAGCGGCGGCATGTTCGCGCGCCAGTTCATCTCCACTCTTCGCAGCACTTCCTTCAGATATCCTCCGAGGTCGTACCCCTTCGTATCGAACTGCGCCATTGCCCGGTCACCACTCGCCCCGCTTTGACGATTGTCGAAGACCTGCGGGTCGACGAACGATTCCGGGCGTGCCAGCGACCGCCTCAGGTTGCGGGGTCGCGGCGGCAGCGAGGTGGCGCGTGGGGGCACGGGCTCGGTGGCGGGTGTGGTGGCGTCCTCACTGACCGCGAGCGCTTCCGCAACATCCGCAGTCTCGGCCGGTTCAGGACTTTCCTCATCCGGCTCCCTGACCTCATCCTCGGGCTGGTCCGGCTGCTCCGGGACGGGCTCCGATGCCTCGGAGGCATCGCTCGCCTCCGCCGGCGCCGGCGCCGGCCGCATCACCTGCTGCGCTGTATTGCCTTCCGAGAAGGGAGTTTCATCTTCGGTCGGCTCGGCACTGTCCGCTGCGAGCCGATCGACGTCAGAGAGCACGTTGGTGTCGGGCGGCTCCGGTGGCGGCTCGGTCTGCGGTGTATCGACGAAGCTGAACTGAATCGGCGCACTCTCGGGCGCCGCCATCAGTTCCGCCGGGCGCAGCAGCCCCGGCCACAGGGTAACGATCGCGCCGAAGAGTGCGTGCAGGGCAATCGCCACCACGGTCGCTCGGCCGAGCGTGAATCGCGGTTTACGCTCACGGCGCTGCATGATGCTGTTCATCGGATTCGGCGCGGACTCCGGCTGGCGGCCCTAGGTCGTGCTGGCTCTCGTTCGGGGCGGCTCGAGCGGTATGCGATAGGAACCCGGCGGAGCTTCCGGGATCGGCAGGAGGCACTAAGTCGAGACTACCACGGCACTGGCGGCCTAATCACGGTGGAATCGGCCGCTCGGACGCGACGCCCTACACACCTGCCCGCCGCTAGCGTCGGTGAGTGAACTCGGGATCGGCATAGCGCACCGCGCGACGACGGGCCTCGCGAAGTTCCCGCCCGCTCAACGCACCGTCGACCAACGGCACCGCGAGCCTGGCCGCCAGCCCTGCCGCGAGGACACCGGTTAGCTGGCGCAGACTCGGCCGGGGTCGCATGAGCTGGTACAAACCGATCGAGCTCTCGGCCGCCGCGGGACCGCTGCTGCCGAGAACCTGCCAGGCGAGAGGGTCCGGACGCTCCAGCAGAATGGATCCATGTTGCAGAGCTCGCCCTGCGGCGCGCCGCTGCGCACTGCCCACCAGCTTGCCGCCGCCTGCGACCAGTTCATTCAGCGCTCGCGAAGCGAAGCAGGCGCCCGGCTCGGCGCGTTCGCGTCGGCCGCGATTGCGCACCACCTGCGCGCTTATGCCGAGCGCCGCAAATCCGGCCACCATCCCCTCGGCGATGGCCGCGTAGGTCGCCTGTATCCCGCCGGCGAGCGGACCTTCCTCCGTGTCGCCGACAACCGAGTAGGTCAGTTCGCCCGCGTGCAGGACCGCCCGTCCGCCGGTACGTCGACGCACGATCGACATCCCGTATCTGCGCGCCACCTTCGGTACGTAGCCCGTTCGCCATGACTGCGCATACCCGAGTGAGACCGTCGGCCGCAGCCAGCGATAAAAGCGCACCGTGTAGTCGCGCGGTCGACAAGCGGCCTCGAGCAAGGCGTCATCGATCGCCATGTTCGCCGCGGGCGATAGCGCTTCGTGCCGCAGCACGCGCAAACGCCGCTGCGAACCCGTGCCCCGAATTGCCGCCATCAGCCCTACAGGAGTTCGTGCAGCGGCGTGTAGTCGTGGCCTAGTGCCTTGGCTACTGGTTCACATGTCACCTTGCCGCGATAGGTATTAACGCCGGCAGCCAGGCTCGGATCCTCGCTCAATGCCATTTCCGCGCCCTTCGAGGCGATTCTCTCCAGGTAGGGCGTGGTCACGTTGGTCAGCGCAAAGGTCGATGTGCGCGGCACGGCTCCGGGCATGTTGGTCACGCCGTAGTGCACGACGCCATCGACGACGTAGGTCGGCTCGCCGTGCGTGGTGGCGCGGGTGGTCTCGATGCAGCCACCTTGATCTACCGCCACATCCACAATGACCGAGCCTTCTTTCATCGCCGCAACGTGAGCGGCCGACACCACTCGAGGCGCCGCGGCCCCGGCAACCAGTACCGCGCCGATGAGGAGGTCCGCACGAGCACTCCATGCGTCGATCGTACTGGCATGCGACATGATCGTATTGACGCGACCATCGAACTGATCATCAATGGCCTGTAGCACCCTCGGATTGCGGTCCAGAATGGTCACGTGGGCGCCGAGTCCGTAGGCCATCCGCGCCGCGTTGCGTCCAACGATACCTCCGCCGATGATCACGACATCGGCAGGATTCACGCCGGGCACACCGCCCAGCAAGACGCCTCGGCCACCGTTGGCCCGTTCCAGGAAGTGGGCGCCAACTTGCACCGCCATGCGGCCGGCGATCTCGCTCATTGGCACCAGCAGCGGCAGCACGCCGTCGGCCCCGCCGATGGTCTCGTAGGCAATGCCCGTCACCTCGGCATCGAGCAACGCCTGCGTCAGCCCCGGTAGCGGCGCCAGGTGCAGATACGTGTACAACAAGAGGCCGGGCCGGAAGTGTTCGTACTCGGCCTCGATCGGTTCCTTCACCTTGACGATCAGCTCGGCCTGTTTCCACACCTCGGCCGCATCGTCGACGAGCTGAGCACCCGCCGCAACATAGTCCGCATCGGGCAAGCTGGACCCTAATCCGGCGCCGCGCTGCACCAAGACGGTGTGCCCCGCGTCGACGAGCTGTTTGCTACCCGATGGCACCAGCCCCACGCGGTTTTCCTGCGCCTTGACCTCAGTAACGACCCCTACGATCACTGCTTCGCCTCTCCGGATTCGCGCGCGGTGCGCATTTCAACGTTGCCTTCAAAAATCGCACCTTCGCCAAACGACACACTGGGGGCGCGGATATCTCCCGTAACCTGCCCCGAAACTCCCACTTCCACTCGTTCGCTGCCCGTGGCGTTTCCCACCAGCACACCGTCGATGACTACCCGCGCGCCGTACAGATCGGCCTTGGCGCTGCCGCGCTCGCCGATCACCACATCGCCATCGAGCCGAACCCGTCCGGTGATTGATCCGTGGCACTCGATCCCACCGCTGCCCTCGATTTGACCATCCAGCACACATCCGGGGCCCAGATATGAGCGCGAAGCCGGTCCGTCGGTCATGAGCACCTCTCGGGAAACGTCATTGGCAGAGTCGGCAACTCCAGACGCGGTATACCGACAAGAGAGCGGGTAACGGGATTCGAACCCGTGGCCTCAAGCTTGGGAAGCTTGCGCTCTACCAACTGAGCTATACCCGCCGACCACCACGCCACAGCGTAGTGAAGCGCTGATTTAGCCACGCGCGACCTGGGTGGTCAACGCGGGCAAGAGAGCCGGCTAGCCGAACGCGGCCAGGCCGGTGAGAGCGTGACCCACGATCAACGTGTGGATCTGATGCGTTCCTTCGTAGGTGTAGACCGACTCCAGATTCACCATGTGCCGGAACGACTGGTACTCGTCGAGGATGCCATTGGCGCCCAGCATCTCGCGGCACTGCCTCGCGGCCCGCAGCGCCATCTCGATGTTGTTGCGTTTCGCCATCGAAATCTGCTCCGGTCGAGCCCGCCCCGCGTCCTTGAGTTGCCCAAGACGCCAGCAAAGCGTCTGCGCCTTGGTGATCTCGGAAGCGATCTCGGTGAGCATCTCTTGGATTAGCTGCGTCTGCGCGATGGGCTTGCCGAAGCTCTCGCGCGCTTTGACGTAGCGCAGCGCTTCGTCGAAGCAGGCCTGAGCCGCGCCGATCCCTCCCCAGGCAATACCGTAGCGAGCCTGGTTCAAGCACATCAGCGGAGAGCGCAGCCCGCTCGAGTTCGGCAGGAGCGCCGCGCCCGGAACGCGGACGTCCTCGAGTACCAGCTCCGCCGTGTCGGAGGCGCGCAGGGAGTACTTGCCCGCCACCTTGATTGCCTGGAATCCGGGAGCATCCGTCGGCACGATGAAGCCCCGGATCCCGTCGTCCGTCTTGGCCCAGACGATGGCAATATCGGCCATCGTGCCGTTGGTGATCCACATCTTGACGCCGTTGAGCACCCAGTCGTCGCCGTCCCGCGCCGCCTTGGTGCGCATCGCACCGGGGTCGGAACCGGCATCCGGTTCGGTGAGGCCGAAGCAGCCGATCACCTCACCGGCGGCCATCCTGGGCAACCACTCGCGGCGTTGCTCCTCCGAGCCGAACTCGAAGATCGGATACATGCATAGCGCGCCCTGCACTGACACGAACGAGCGCAGTCCCGAGTCGCCGCGCTCGAGCTCCTGCATGATGATCCCGTACGTGCTGCTCTCGAGCCCCGCGCAGCCATACTCCTCGGGAAAGTTGGCGCCCAGCATCCCCAGCTCGGCCATCGGCGCGATGAGTTCCGTGGGAAATGTCGCGGCAGCCTGGTGTTCCTCGATTAGGGGCAGACACTTGTCCCCGACGAATTGCCGGACCGTGTCGCGAATGAGCCGCTGCTCGTCAGAGAGCAGATCATCCATCCCGTAGAAATCGAGCGCTTCGAACTCTGACATCGGACGGCCTCGCATCGGGTTTCGGGCGGCTCCCGGGACAGCGCAATATCGAGTCGAGGCTACCATGGCGGGAGGCCCTCGATTCACATCGACGAGGTCGCTTTTGCCCCCTCCTGGCGCGTGGCATGCTGCCCCGATGAATTCGCGTATCTACTTCGACTACAACGCCACCGCGCCGCTGGCCACCGAGGTCCGCGAAGCGATGTTGCCGTGGCTCGCGAGCGTGCCGACGAACCCTGGTGCCGTGCACCACAGCGGTCAGCTTGCACGGGCTGCGGTAGAGGCGGCACGTGCGGAAGTTGCCGCTCTGTGCGGCGGCGGCGACGTGATCTTCACCAGCGGTGGCACGGAGGCCGATAACCTCGCCATCACGAGCCTCCTGGGCTGGCCCCCGACCGGACACCTGGTGGTCTCGGCGGTGGAACATCCGGCCATTCTCGAACCGGCCGCCGCCATGGCGCAGCTCGGCATCGAGGTGTCTGACATTGGCGTCGACAAGCAGGGGCGCGTCGAGGTCGACGCCGTCATCGAGGCGATTCGCCCCGACACTCGCCTGGTGTCGGTGATGTCCGCCAACAATGAGACCGGCACCCTGCAGCCAGTTGCCGAGATCGCCGCCCGGGCCGCCCAGCATGGCGTCCCGGTTCATAGCGACGCGGTCCAGGTCGCCGCGTGGTTCGATCTCGTCGAGCATCTCGGCGAGTCGGCCATGGCCTCCCTGGCGGGACACAAGATCGGCGGACCACCGGGCATCGGCGCGCTGATCTTGAGACGTCCATTGTCACTGCAGCCCAGCCAGCACGGCGGCGGTCAGCAGCAGGGACGCCGTCCTGGCACCGAGCCGACGGCGCTGATCGTCGGCATGGGAGCAGCATGCCGGCGCGTTAGTCTGCGGAGAGCGGTGGAGGCGGAACGCATTGCAAAGCTCGCCCAGGATCTCGTCGGCAGACTCGAGGCCTCGACGCCGGAGCTCATGGTGACTGTGCCCTCGGCACCGCGGCTCCCCAACACCGTGCACGTTTGCCTGGCCGGGTGCGCCGCCGATCTTCTCGTCGCCCGCCTCGATCTCGACGGGGTGGCGATCTCCGCAGGTTCGGCGTGTGCCAGCGGAGTAGCGCACGGGTCCTACGTACTTGCAGCGCTGGGCGTGCCGGAGGAGTACCGCGACGGTGCCATAAGGATTTCCCTCGGCTACGAAACCACCGCCGCGGAAGTCGATCGAGCTGCCGTCCTGATACCGGCCGCGATCGACGCCATCCGCGGCGCCACCCAGCCCGGGGCGCGCGGCTCGTGAGCGGTTCCCAGCCGGCGATCGATATCGGGAACCCCGCAGGTCGGGTGGCCGTGGCCATGAGTGGCGGCGTCGACTCGAGTACGGTGGCTGGGCTTCTGCTCGAGCGCGGGTTCGACGTCGTCGGCATCACCCTGCAGCTGTGGGACTACAGCGGCGCCAATCTCGCCGCCGGGAAGGGCCGCTGCTGCTCGCCCGCGGATGTTGCCGATGCCCGCAAGGTCGCCTCGCATCTTGGCATCCCCCACTACGTCTTCGACCACACCGCGCAGTTCCGTCAGCAGATCATCGAGCCCTTCCTCGACGAGTACACCCGTGGCCGCACGCCGAGCCCCTGTATCAGCTGCAACCGACATGTGAAGTTCGATCATCTCTGGCGCATGGCGGCGGCACTCGGAGCGGAGCAACTCGCCACCGGCCACTACGCCCGCATCGCCTCGCCCTCCGCGGGGTCCGAAGGCCCTGCCCGTCCGCAGATCCGCCAGGGAGAGGATCTCGACAAAGACCAGTCCTACTTCCTCTTCGACGTGCCGGCTGCGCTCCTCGCCAGAGCGACCTTTCCGTTGGGAGGCCTGAAGAAAGGCGAAGTCCGTCAGGAAGCCACCAGACTCGGACTGCCCGTTGCCGACAAGGCCGAGAGTTACGAGCTCTGCTTCATTCCCGACGGCGACAAGGACTCATTCGTTGCCGCGGAGAGGCCGGCAGCGACGCAGACCCCCGTTACCGTTGCGCGGCGAGGCGGCCAGCCCCTTGGCACCGCCGAGGGCCTTCATCGCTTCACCGTCGGGCAACGACGCGGCCTCGGCGTGGCGTCGAGCGAGCGGCTGTACGTGCTGGACGTCCAGGGTGGATCCCACAACACGGTAACGGTCGGCCCCGAGGAGGATCTCTACGCGAGCCGTCTGATCGCGGCGAACTGCAACTGGCTCGCGATCGACGCGCCCCTGGCGCCGCTGCGCGTGCAGGCGCAGATCCGACACCGTCACACACACGCCGATGCCACGATCAGGCCGCTCGAGAACGGCGACTTCGCGGTGCAGTTCGACGCTGCACAGAAGGCGATTGCACCGGGACAAGGTGTCGCCTTCTACGCGGATGGCCTCCTGCTCGGCGGCGGCTGGATCGCTACCGCCGCACTCCCCTAGGAGGCGGGCGCCTCGGCATCGACGGCGTGGCGCTGTCGCAAGATCTCGAGGATCTGGCGTGCGGCGCGCTGCTCGGCTCTCTTCTTGGTCCGACCGTGACCCTGCGCCGTCAGCTCCCCCACATGGACGTCGATCTGGAACACCTTGTCGTGGTCCGGCCCGTCTTCGCCGACAACCTCGTATCGAGGCAGCGACATTCCGTCCGCCTGGACGATTTCCTGCAGCGCCGACTTGAAGTCCCTTATCGGATGCTCGTCTTCGGTGGCATCGCCAATCAGCGGCAACACCAGCGCCAGGATGAACTCTGCAGCCTGCTCGAGTCCCCCATCGATATAGAGCCCCGCGATCAACGCTTCCATGGCGTTGGCCAGGATCGAGTTCTTCTCCCTGCCCGCGGTTTTCTCCTCGCCGCGCCCCAACAGAATGAACTGTCCCAGCCCCATCGTATCGGCAAGCTGCGCCAGCGTATCGGCCGATACCAGGAACGACTTCAGCTTCGACATCTCGCCTTCCGAGAGGGTCGGATGCCGGGTACACAGAAGATCGCTCACGACCAGGCCGAGGACAGCGTCGCCGAGAAACTCGAGCACCTCGTTGTCGGCGACGTCCGGGCCCTTCTCGTTGGCGTACGAGCGGTGTGACAGCGCGCGTACCAGCAGCGCACGATCATCGAACGTATAGCCGATGCGGCGTTCGAGTTCAGTCTCAGACTTCCAGTCGGTCACCGCGATCGCATCACTCGTCGCCAAGCGCCGTCTCCATCTCGCGTCGGATCGCATCCGCCGCCGCAACGGGATCGCTCGCTCGCAGTATCGGACGTCCGACCACCAGGTAGTCCGCGCCAGCTCGCACCGCGTCGGCCGGAGTGGCCACGCGGGATTGGTCGTCGCGCGCACTGCCCGCTGGACGAATCCCGGGGGTAACCACGAGAAAGTCCGTTCCCCTGGCCGCCTTGATGGCGGCCGCTTCGAGCACCGAGGCTACCACACCGTCGCAGCCGCTCTGCTGCGCCAAACCGCAGAGCCGGGCCACCGCTTCCGACGGTGTTCCATCGAGGCCAACCGCCTCCATCTGGGCCTGGTCCATGCTGGTGAGAACCGTCACCCCGAGAAGCCGCGGAAGGGTCGCACCGCCACGGCCGTCGGCAGCGGCGCTCAGCATCGCCGGCCCACCGGTGGCGTGCAGGGTCAGTAGCTCCACCCCGAGATCCGCGGTGCGAGCAACGGCCCGTTGCACCGTCGCCGGGATGTCGTGCAACTTGAGATCCAGAAAGATGCCCCAACCCGCTTCGCTGAACTCGCGCACCAGCGCGGGGCCCTCGGCGGCAAACAACTCGAGGCCGATCTTGAGCACGTCGGCGTGCCCGTGCAGCCGCGCGGCAGCGGCCCTCGCGGATTCGGCATCGGGAACATCGAGCGCAACGACGAGACGCGCGCGACTCAACTGAGGCGCTCGATCTTTACTCGGGCCACTCCCTGCTCGACCATCCCCAGTTTCTTTGCCGCGCCAAAAGAAAGGTCGAGGTCACGTCCTGCTATGAACGGCCCTCTGTCATTGACCTCGACAACCACCGACCGAGCATTGTCGACATGGGTGACCTTCAGGCGCGTGCCGAAGGGCAAGGTCTTGTGCGCTGCCGTCAGCCGATGCATGTCGTAGACCGCGCCCGAGGCGGTTTGCCGGCCGTGGTACTTCGCGCCATACCAGGACGCCACCATGGTCGTTTCCGTGCGCCCGGGCCGTACCGAGGCGCGACGGGTCGAGGTGCAGGCACCGGCTCCCAGCGCGACCACCACCAGCGCGACTACCAGCCTCGTCCACCTACCCCTGTCGGGGAAGACGGAGGCTGCCGACCAGCTCCGCGAGTGAGTCGATCTCATGGTTCCGGCACCATTGCGCGAGCTCATCCACGACCCGACTGGAGAACGTTGGGTCATAGAAATTGGCAGTCCCGATCTGCACAGCGCAGGCGCCGACAATCATGAACTGCAAAACATGTTCTAGCTCATTGATACCACCAATGCCAATCAGGGGCAATGGTGTTGCCTTTCTGATCTCGAAAAGCAAGTAAAGCGCAATAGGAAGCAGTCCTGGACCTGAATAGCCACCAAACACGGTCGATAGCATCGGTGCGCGACTCTCGACGTTCACCATCATTCCGCGAATCGTGTTGATGGCCGACAGCGCATCGGCGCCGCCCTCCTCGGCGGCGCGGGCTATCAACCCGATGTCGGTTACCCCCGGCGCCAGTTTCACCCACAGCGGCTTGCTGGTCGCGGCTCGGGCCGCGGCGGTGACCTCATGCAGCTGCTTCGGATCCGTGCCGAAGCTGATGCCACCCTCCTTGATGTTCGGGCACGACACGTTGAGTTCGAGCGCGTGTACTCCCTCGGCCTGGTCGAGTCGGGCCGCCACGGCGGCGTAGTCCTGCACCGTCTTGCCCCAGATGTTCGCGATCACGCGGGTGTCGTAGCGTCGCAGATTGGGTAACTTGTCGCGCACGAAGGCCTCGACCCCAACGTTCTGCAGGCCGATGGAATTGAGCATGCCCCCCGGGGTCTCGGCGATTCGCTGCGGCCTGTTGCCGGTTACCGGCTCCAGGGACAATCCCTTGACGACGATGCCTCCCAGTTCGCTCAGATCAACGAGTTCGCCAATCTCCTCGCCGTACCCCACGGTTCCCGAGGCCAGCATGATCGGGTTCTTCAAGCGCAACGAACCCACATCAACGCCGAGATCCGCGGGCCTACGTTCAGTCATCGGGATGCTCCCAGAGCAGCGTACTGGCGTCGAAAACGGGGCCCTCGCGACAGATGCGCCGATAGCGCCATCCCCCCGCCTCGTCCACCGCGGGCACGACGCAGGACAAACACACGCCGATACCGCAGGCCATCGGCGCCTCCAGGCTTACCTGATGAGGCAGCCCGCGCGCCGAGGCGATCGAGTCCACGGCTCTCATCATCGGAGTCGGACCGCACGAGTAGATCGCGACCGGTCCGTCGCACCCGCTCAGGTACTCGGTCAGAGCAGCTGTCACCAGACCATGGTGTCCCGCCGAGCCGTCATCGGTGGCCTGCGTCACCGGCACTCCCAATGCGGCAAAGTCTTCGGCGCAGAGCAGGTGCTCGCTCGTTCGGCCGCCGATGAACGCCCGCGTCGTATGCCCGGCCTCCAGCAGCGCTCTCGCGAAGAGTGGAAACGGCGCGGCGCCGACGCCCCCCATGACCAACACGGCCTCGGCGGTGGCATCCCCGGGCGGGGCGAACGAACTCCCGAGCGGCCCGAGCACGGCAACCTCGTCGCCGGCCTGCATTTTCGACATCAGCGTCGTGCCCTTCCCCGTCCGCTCCACCAGGACGGAGAAGCCCACAGGTTCTCCGGAACTTTCCAAGATCTGGTACACGGCCATCGGCCGACGCAACAGCGGCTCGATGCCGTCACTTGCCGCGAGCATGAGGAACTGGCCCGGGCGCGCCGCGCGTGCGATCTCCGGCGCATGGAACGCGAGGACAAAACAGCGCGAGTTCAGGAACCGAACCGCGTCGAGCGTGAGCCGCTTTTCGAACATCGGCGCGAGGCTAGCACGGCGTTTCCAGCCCGGCAAACCACCTTCTCGTGGTCGGGGCGGCGCAGATTTGACACCCGGTAACGGTCTGCTAGTCTGGCCCCATCGACCTTTAATGATTGGCCCGGTGAGGCCACGAAGGCTACGTACGATGACTGAATCAGGCCCGCGATCGCCCCGCCGAGAAGACCCCCGGACGGGGTCTTTTTTTGCCCAGGATCCGATCGGTCGCGCCACCCCAGGATCCGCCAGCCGCGGGAGTACGCTATGCGACTGAAGGCCAACATCATGGACGCCGTTCAAATCGACCGCGCCCTGTCACGCATCGCGCACGAGATCGTCGAGAAGAACACCCCCGAACACGTGGCGCTCGTCGGCATTCGGACGCGCGGCGTGCCACTAGCAGAGACGCTGCACGCCAAGATCAAGGAGTTCGAAGGCGTCGATGTCCCGCTGGGCAACGTTGACGTGACGCTCTACCGGGACGATCTCTCCGAAGTGGCTGCAAGCCCGGTGGTACAAGCCACCGAACTCGGTTTCGAATTGAAGGGCTACCACGTTGTGCTGGTCGATGACGTGCTCTTCACCGGGCGCACGGTGCGCGCCGCCATGGACGTACTGATGGACTACGGTCGCGCCAGCACAATCCAACTCGCCGTGCTCGTCGATCGCGGGCATCGCGAACTGCCGCTGCGCGCCGACTTTGTCGGCAAGAACGTCCCCACTTCGATCCGCGAGGTCATCAAGGTGGCATGTGAGGAAATCGACGGAGAGGACAGTGTGTCGATTTTCGAAGCTGAACAGGCCGTGCGATGACCGGCGAGCAAGTTGCCGAGGCCGAATCTCGCGTGCCGTCAGGCGAGCGCTCCGTACCCGTTCAGTTCGCCGCGAATCTGACCGGTATCGCGGCGCTCTCGAAGGAACAGATCGAACTGATTCTCGACACTGCCGAGCACTTCCGCGAGGTATCGCAGCGACCCATCAAGAAGGTCCCGGCGCTACGTGGCAAGACGGTCGTGAACCTGTTCTTCGAGCCGTCGACGCGGACCCGGACAAGCTTCGAGATCGCCGGCAAGCGCCTGTCCGCGGACGTCCAGAGCGTATCGGCCTCGACCAGCAGCGTGGTCAAGGGAGAGACGCTTCTGGACACGGCCAGGAACATCGAGGCGATGGCTCCCGACATTCTCGTCATGCGCCACAAGTCGGCCGGCGCCGCCGACTTTCTCGCCCGGCACTGCTCGGCGGCCGTGGTCAACGCCGGTGACGGCGCCCACGAGCACCCCACGCAGGCACTGCTCGACGCCCTGACCATACGACAGGCCAAAGGCGATTTCGCGGGCCTGCGCGTGGCGATCGTCGGCGACATCGCCCACAGCCGCGTGGCTCGGTCCAACATCCTGTGCCTGCGTAAGCTGGGAGCCGATGTCGTCATCGCGGGCCCGCCAACGCTGCTTCCCCTGCGCGCCGAGGCGCTGGGAGTGGAGGTGCAGCGCGACGTGAATGCCGCGATCGCGGGGGCCGACGTGGTGATGATGCTGCGCGTCCAGGTTGAGCGAGGCGGAAACCTGAACCTGCCGAGCACGCAGGAATACTTCAAACTCTTCGGCCTCACCGAAGAGCGCCTGAAACTGGCCAACGATGCGGCCGTGGTCATGCACCCCGGGCCGATGAATCGCGGCGTCGAAATAGCCTCGTCGGTGGCCGACGGGCCACGCTCTCTCATTCTCGAGCAGGTCAGCAACGGTCTCGCTGTCCGCATGGCGGTCCTTTATCTCCTGGCAGGAGGCGGTGCGCGTAATGACGAATCTGCTGCTTAAGAACGGTCGCGTTGTCGACCCGTCCAACGGCCTTGATACGGATGCCGACATTCTGATCGAGCAGGGCACCATCGCTGAAGTCGGGCCACAGCTTAGCGCTGAGGGAGCCGACACTCTCGACGTCACCGGCTGCATCGTGAGCCCAGGTTTCGTCGACATGCACGTGCACCTTCGTGAGCCTGGCTTCGAGTACAAGGAGACCATTGAGAGCGGCGTCCGCGCCGCGGCTGCTGGTGGCTTCACCGGTATCGCATGCATGCCGAATACGGACCCGATCAACGACCACCGGGCCGTCACCGAACTGATTCTGGAGCGCGCCACCGCGGCGGGCCCGGTGCACGTGTATCCCATCGGAGCCGTGAGCGTCGGGCAGCGCGGCGAGGCCCTCGCTGAAATCGGCGAATTGGTGGAAGCTGGCTGTGTTGCCATCTCCGACGACGGCTACCCCGTGGCCACCGCACAACTGATGCGCAAGGCCCTCGAGTACTCGCAGCTGTTCGACATCCCGGTGATCGATCACTGCGAGGAGGTCTCCATGACGCACGGAAGCGTCATGCATGAAGGCCGGGTGTCGGCGGAACTCGGACTGCGCGGCTGGCCGGCGGCGGCCGAGGAAATCACGGTCTCGAGAAACCTGATCGTAGCGGCGGCCGTGGGCGGCAAGCTGCATCTCGCCCACCTGTCGACGGCCGGCTCCATGCAGTTGGTGCGCGAAGCCAAGCGCCGCGGGAGCTCGGCCACTTGTGAAGTCATGACCCACCACTTCAGCCTCACCGACGAGGCCGTTCGCGGGTTCGACACGAACACCAAGATGAACCCGCCCCTGCGCTCGGAGGAGGATCGCCAGGCCCTGCTCGAGGCGATCGCCGACGGCACCGTCGATGTGATCGCCACAGATCACGCGCCGCATCACGCCGACGAGAAACTCCTGGAGTTCGATCACGCGCCGTTCGGCATCGTCGGGCTGGAGACGGCGATTCCTCTGGCCTGCACCCACCTGGTGCACACCGGTGTAATCGACACGCCTCGTCTGATCGAGCTGATGGCGATCAACCCGGCACGGATCCTCGGCGTCGATCACGGTGGGCTCCGGGCCGGCGCCCCCGCTGACGTCACGGTGATCGACCTGCAGATGGAGCGTGAAGTCGCAGCGTCCGAGTTCTGCAGTCGTTCCCGCAACACTCCGTTCGACGGCGTCGCGCTACGCGGCTGGCCCGTTGCGACGGTCGTCGCCGGCCAGGTCGTATGGGACAGACGATGACGCCCGAACAGATACTCCATCAGTATGACGCTCTTCTCGACGGCCACTTCCAGCTGTCCTCGGGTAAGCACTCTCCGCGGTATCTGCAGTGCGCCGTGGCGCTGCAATACCCGCAAGCCGCCGCCAGCTTCGGACAGGCCATCGCGCAAGGCCTCTCGAAGCACTTGGCGGCGACTCCTCAGGTTGTGGTCTCGCCCGCCCTCGGTGGCCTGATCATCGGCCACGAAGTTGGCCGGGCACTGGGTGTCCGCGCCTGTTTCACCGAACGAGTGGATGGTGAGATGACCATGCGGCGTGGCTTCCACCTGCAACCGGGCGAACGTGTGGTCATGGTCGAGGATGTCATCACGACAGGACTCTCGAGCCAGGAAACGCTTGCGGTAATCCGTGATTGTGGCGCCGTCCCGGTAGCCACTGCCTGCGTGGCAAATCGCTCAGGCCTCGACGAACTGGGCGGACTACCGTTGGTCTCCCTCGTCCAGCCGGATTTCCCGGTGTGGAGCCCCGAGGAGTGCCCGCTCTGTGCCGAGGGCAGCGCTGCCATCAAGCCTGGCAGCCGTCCCGCCGGCTAGCCGAAGCGGTCCCCGGGGATCGGCGCAGCGCCCCTAGTGCCGTCCGATCTGACGTTCGATCTGACCGAGCGTCATCCGCAGCATCACCGGGCGGCCGTGCGGGCAGTGCATCGGCGTTTCGCACGCGGACAGATCCGCCACCAGACGTGACATGACCTCGAAGCTGAGGGGCTGATGGGCCCGTACGGCCGAGTGGCAGGCGATCGACGCAGCAACATCACGCTCGAGCACCTCGACCGCCCGCGCTCCCGTGTCGGCCGCGAGCGAGCCGAGGAGATCGCGCACCACACGCTCGCCGTTGCGCTGGCCGAGCACCTCGGGCACCGTTCGCAGCGCCCACGCATTACCTCCGAAGGGCTCGATCTCGAAGCCAAAGCCTGCCAACGCCGCTCCGTGTTCTTCCGCCGCGGCAGCCTCCGCGGAACTCAGCTCGACAACCTCCGGCACCAGTAGCCGTTGGACGCGAACTCCTTCGCGGGCCCGCTGCGCCAAGACACGCTCGTACAGAATGCGCTCGTGGGCCACATGCTGGTCGATGATCAGAAGACCGTCCTGGTCCGCGGCCAGGATGTAGGTATTGGCGTATTGACTCAGCGGTTGCAGCGCCCCGCGCACATGAAGACCGGCACCTCGGAGCTCCACGGGCGGCCTGGGTACGGCGGGACCCTCCACTCGCCGCCACTCCGACATGGGCAACGTGGTGGGCTCGACCTGCAGCCCCGCGGATGGCGCGGGGCCTTCGTGAACGTGTCCGTCGGCCGGCGGCAGCATCGCCGCTGGCGCCTGCGGCTCGAGTCCGGTCGGCACCTGGTGCTGGGCAACGGCCCGATTCACGGCCCTTCGCAGGGTTCCGTAGATAGCACCCGGTTCGACAAAACGCACCTCCGCCTTGCGCGGGTGGACATTGACGTCGACCTCCTCCGGTGCCACCTGGATGAACAGAGCCGCCAATGGATAGCGGCCACGCGGCAACGTGGTGTCATAGCCGGTGGTAACGGCGTGTACCAGGCGACCGTCGGCAATCGCACGTCCGTTCACGAACAGATGTACGTGACCCCGGGTAGCGCGGTTCTCGTCCGGGCGAGTGATGCCTCCGACAATCCGGCAGTGGTTTCCCTCCTCGTCGACGGGCAACCACCCGTCGGCGACGATGCCGCCTAGCACCTGATGGACGCGCTCGACCAACGACGCGACCGGCGGCGCGGCGATTCGCTCTCGCCCGTCCTGCACCAGCAGGAAGTGCACATCGGGCCGCAACAAGGCGAAGTCCTCCATAGCGGCCGCCACCCTACCGCTCTCGGTACGGTCCGTACGTAGGTGCTTGTGCCGCGCCGGGGTGTTGTAGAACAGGTCGCGGACGGCAATACGGGTCCCTGCCGGGGCGGCGATCTTGGCCATGGTGGGCGCGCTCCCGCCGCCAACCCGCACGCGAACCCCTGCCCCCTGTCCGGTGCCCGTGACCATGTCCACGCGCCCGACCGCGGCCACCGACGCCAACGCCTCGCCACGAAAACCCAGGGTCTGGATGGAATCCAGGTCATCCATGCCGCGAATCTTGCTGGTGGCGTGCTGGGTGAACGCCAGTTCCGCGTTGGCCCGCGTCATGCCGTGACCATCGTCGATCACTTCGATCAGACTGCGCCCGCCCGCCTCGATGCGTACCTCCACGCGAGAGGCACCGGCATCGAGCGAGTTCTCTACCAGTTCCTTGACCACGGAAGCCGGCCGTTCGACCACTTCGCCGGCCGCGATCCTGTCGACGACCGCAGCCTCGAGTATTCGTATTTGCTGCATGTTCGGATCTTATCGGACCTGCTCGACCGCGCTGTCAGCGCGCCGCCGGAGATGACTGGTGCCGCTCCCGTGCCCTACCTTCTCCGTCGCAGCTGTTGCATCACCCACCACGAGCGAGGGACGCGATCGAGCTGGCCACGGATGAGCAGGCCCGTGACCTTCTCCAGCGCACGCACGGCGCCCCGGCTCACCTCGCCGCCGGCGAGCTGCACCGGCGAGTTGGTCAAGATCACAGAGAGCAGCGCGCGCGCCGGCGTTGCCAAACGGGTGCCGGCAACGCCCCCGGCGCAGTCGCGACCGCAAACGAAACCCTGGGTGGTCTCGGACACCCACACGTCACCCTCCATCGAGCGCCCGCACTGGCTGCAATGCTGCAGGTCGGGCAACAGCCCGGAAATCCTCAGGACCCATATCTCGAAGTAGCGGGCCATCAACTCCACGTCTGCACCGGCCTGGAGGCCGTCGAGGGCTGCACCGGTCAGCCTGTACAGATCGGGAATCGGGTCCAGCTCGGGTGTAAACCCAATGATCAGCTCCGCCCAATATGCCGCCATCGGTGCGTTTTCGAGCGTCGCGAGCGTTTCGAAATAGGACTTCTCGATCTCGCACGAGGACAACCTTCCCAGGTCATCCTTGTCGCGCTGGAAGTAGACGATCTGCGAGCGCGTGAAGGGTTGGAGTGCAGACCCGAAGCGGCTCTTTGGCCGTCGCGCCGATCGCGCCACCACACGCACCCGGCCACGCTCTAGGGTGAACAACTCGACGATGAAGTCCGCCTCTCCGAGGGGCCAGGTCCGCAGCGCGTAGGCGCTGGCATGCCGTAACGCCATCTTTACGCCAAAGCCATCAGGTTCGTGCCGCCGGGTCGTCGGCCCGGGCTGCTAGCGGAACAGAAAGCCCGCGATCGTGAAGTACGCGACGATGCCGAGTACATCGATCGATGTGGTAACGAACGGGCCTGTGGCAATTGCCGGGTCAACTCCGAAACGCTTGAGCAGGATCGGCACCGATGCGCCCACGGTCGCCGCGATCGCCATGGAGGTGACCAGCGAAAGCGACACCGCCAGTGCCAGGCTGCGATTGGCCATCGACTCGAAGTCGGTGGCCAGCATGCCGAGCCCCAGCAGCACTCCGAAGATGAGGCCGAGAGCGAGCGACACCCGGATCTCGCGAAACACGGTGCTGATGCGCTGTGCGCCAGCCAGTCTGCCGGTCGCCATGCCTCGCACCACGATGGTTGCCGCCTGGGTGCCCACGTTGCCGCCCATGCCGAGAATTATGGGAATGAACGGCACCAGCAACGCCAACTCCGGAAAGTCTTCGTATCCCCCAATGACCTGGGCTGCGAGAACGCCGCCGATCCACGCCGCCATCAGCCATGGCAGTCGCAGCAACACGTTGCGCCACAGCGGGGCGGTCAGGACCTCCTCTTCGTCCTCACCGACACCGGCCATGCGCAGGATGTCCTCGGTCTCCTCCTCCCGCATGATGTCGATCACATCGTCGACGGTAATGATGCCGACCAGCTTGTTGCCGTGGTCCACCACCGGCAGAGCGAGGTAGTTGTAGCGAGCCACCAGCTGCGCCACCTCCTCCTGGTCGGTGTCCACGTTGACGGCCACGATTTGCTTGTTCATGACCCCGTCGAGAGTCTCGTCTTGTCCTCGCAGAAGCAGGTCGCGCAACGAACAGACGCCCACCAGGTGGCCGCGAGCATCGACAACGTAGAGATAGAAGACCATCTCGAGCTCTTCCGAACGCGCGCGCAGCGTCTCGATGGCGCGCCCGATGGTGAGCTCTTCCTGAAGAGTGAAGATCTCCGGACTCATGATCCGGCCGGCGGTCTGCTCGTCGTAGCCGAGAAGGCCCTCAACCTGGTCGTGGCCGGCCTGCTCCAGTAGTTCCAGAACACCCGCCCGCACGGTGTCCGGCAGATCGGCGGCGAGTGCGGCGGCGTCATCTGGATCGAGCTGCGCCAGAATGCTCGCGATGTCTGCGTCCGGACGGCCGTCGAGTATCTGCGACGCCTCGGAGTTCTCCAGCTCCGCCAGGACGTCTGCTGCCCGATCCGGGTCGCGCTGCAGCAACAGATCGAACACCTGGTCGATCTCATTGCCGTCGAGAAGTGAAATCAGGCGTGCGACATCCGCCGCGTGCAGCTTCGAGAGGAGATTGGCAGCATGCGCACGCGCCCCGCGACGAAGCAGGCGGCGCAACGGACTCACCAGCGGACTAATCCGCTGGCGAACGACTACTGAATCTCCAGCATGTCCAAGATTGGGGCCTGTTCCCGCCACGATGGCTTCACCTTCACCCACAGTTCAAGATGGACCGGACGGCCCAACAGTTCAGCGATCTGCATGCGCGCGGCCTGTCCGACCGCGCGAAGCATCTTGCCACCTTTACCGATCACGATCGGCTTCTGGGTGGGCCGATCGACATAGATCGTCGCGTTGATCACGACCGATCCGCCTTCTCGCTCCGGCTCCGTCCACTGATCGACCGTAACGGCTGTAGTGTACGGCAGTTCTTCGCGCGTGCGGTTCAGAAGCTGCTCTCTTACGAGTTCGGCGGCCAGAAACCGTTCCGACCGATCCGTAAGAGCCTCTTCTGGGAACATCGGTGGTCCGAGCGGAAGGCGCGTCAGCACAGCGTTCATCAGGGCGCCGCAGTTGTCCCCCTTGAGCGCCGAGACAGGAAAGATCTCCGCGAACTCCGCCTGCTCCGAGAACCAGGCAATCAGAGGCAGCAGGTCCAACTTATCGATCTTGTCGACCTTGTTGAGTAGCAGGAGCACAGGCGTGCCGAGGTCTTTGACCAACTCGAGCAGGTAGGTCAGACCGCGCCCGCGCGACTCCGCGACGTCAACGAGCAGGGCTACGAGATCGACCTCGTGGAGTACCTGCCTCGTCGTGTCCATCATGCGCCGATTCATCTTGTAGAGAGGACGATGGACCCCTGGCGTGTCGACGAATACGACCTGGCCGCGATCTTCGGTCACGACGCCATGGATACGATGGCGGGTGGTCTGCGGCTTGTCCGAGACGATCGATACCTTGACGCCCACCAGACGGTTCAAGAGCGTCGACTTACCCGCATTGGGCCGACCGATGAGAGCGACGGTGCCTGAGCGAAAGCCGTCGACTGGATCCGCTGACGTGTTCATTCCGATGTCTCCGTCAGGGCGACCTGGCGCACGCGAACACGGTGCACGCGCCGTTCGTCGGCTTCGAGGATGTCCAGCCGGAGACCACCGTACTCGAAACTCTCGCCCGGTACCGGCACTCTCCCCAATTCGCTGAATACCAGGCCGCCCACAGTGTGAAACTCGCCCTGAGCGACCTCCACGCCAATGGCCTCGGCCACGTCTTCGATCTCCGCCTTCCCCGAGGCCACGATCCCGTCCGTACGACGCTCGATCAGCGGCTCTTCGTTCTCATCCTCATCCTGTATCTCGCCGACGATCTCCTCCAGCACGTCCTCGAGCGTTACCAGGCCGGCGGTGCCCCCGTACTCGTCGACGACGATGGAGAGTTGTTCGCGTCGACGCTGAAACTCCGACAGCAGCTCACTCACTTTCTTGGTCTCAGGAACAAAATGCGCGGGACGCACGATGCGCGTCAGAGGCTCGTCACCCGTGCCCTCGCCAAGGGCCGTCACGAGGTCCTTCAGGTTGGCGATGCCGACGACGTGGTCGAGATCGTCACTGACCACCGGGATCCTCGAGAATCGGTGTGCGGCGATCAAACCCTGAAGGTCGTCGAGAGTCGCGTCCGAGTCGATGGCCACGACATCGACCCGCGGGGTCATGACCTCGCGGGCGGTGGTGTCCTCGAAGTCCGCCACGCCTCGCAGAAGCGCTTCCTCCGACTCGGTCACCAAGCCTTCCTCTCCCGCCATGTCCAGGAACGTGCCCAGATCACCCCGCTCCGGCTCGCCATTCTCCTCACGGTGCAACAGGCGGGCCCGACGCGCCGTTCGCTGCAGGTGTCCGGCAGGCCACTGGAAGAGCCATCTCACCGCGGCGAACAGCGCCCTCAGGCCTCGCAATACGCGCCCGGGGCCGAGCAGGGCAACCGTCCAGTAGGGCAGCAGTTTGTCGAGAACCAGGAAGAGCGTCAGCACCGCGCCGGTAGCCGCTACCGCCGTCCACCCGGTTGAGATCAGGGTAAAGACAATGCGCGTCACGAGGAGGACCAGCAGGCCCTGCCGGGCTAGTCCCAGCGAGATGAATGCGTCCTCTACGGCGTCCGCTCCACCTTCGTCGATGACCTCCTCGCGGCTCCCGTTGGCCCAGCCCCGCCGTTGCACTCGATTCAGACTGCGAGCTGCGACAGAGACCGCCGCCGTTGCCCACAACAGCAGGGCCAGTACCACGAGCAGCCCCAACTCCAGCGCGGAGGCCTGACTCACGTAGCCCACTCGCTCAGCACGACGGGTCGCAGCGCTTCTTCCAGCCGGGTCATCTCGCCACCGTCAAGGGTGTGGTCGTAGCCGAGCAAATGCAGCACGCCATGCAAGGTGAGGACGATGAGCTCCGCGTCATAGGGAATGCCCAGGCCGCGCGACTGCCGAGCAGCCTGGTCGGTGCACACGATCACATCTCCTCGATAGTCGTCGTCAGCGAGGTCGTCGGCGGCGGACGCGAAGGACAGTACATCCGTGGTTGTTGCCTTGTTCAGGAAGGAATCATGAAACCCTGTCATCTGCGCGTCGTCGACAAAGGCCACACCGAGGGAGCCCTCGTGCCTTCCCGTGGCTCTGAACGCTGCCCTGGCAACACGCTCCAACACTCCCTTGTCGGGCACGGGTCGCGACTGACGATTGCGGCTGACGACGGTCACGGGAGCTCCGCCGGAGCGTTGTTGGCAGGCGTGCTGTCTTCGATGCTCTCTGGATACTCGATACGACTGTGGTGCATCCCTGACAGCACATCGAGAAATGCCTCCTCCACCTTGGCCAGATCGCCCAGCGTGATGTCGCATTCATCGAGTTGCCCGTCTTCGAGTACGGCGCGCACCTGATCTCGAACCATCTCCCGGAGCCGGTGCGGTGTCGGTTCCTGTATCAACCGCGATCGTGCCTCGACGCCATCCGCGAGCATGATCAGCGCCGCCTCCTTGGTCTGCGGCTTCGGCCCGGGGTAGCGAAAGTCGTCTTCCCGAATCGAGTCGGCGTCCTGCCCTTCCTTCGCCTGCACGTAGAAATAGCGCATCAACGAGGTGCCGTGGTGTTGTGGTATGGAATCCGCCAGCGGGCGCGGCAGCCGGTACTTCTCGGCGTAGGTCAGGCCCTCCTTCACGTGCCGCACCAACACCAAGGCGCTCATGTGCGGGGAGAGCTTCTCGTGCGGATTCTTGGCGCCTTCCTTTTGGTTCTCGATGAAATACTCCGGCTGCCGCATCTTGCCGATATCGTGGTAGTAGGACGCCACCCGACAGAACAACGGATTGGCCCCCACCGCTTCCGCGGCCTTTTCCGTGAGCGTGCCGATGACCACGCTGTGGTGATAGGTCCCGGGCGCGCGCACGGCCAGCTGCTTGAGCAGCGGCAGATTCATGTTCGACAGCTCGAGCAGCTTGATATCGGTCAGAGTGTCGAACATGTACTCGAACGGCGGCAGAAAGGCCGATGCCAGCAGCGTCGCCTGCACCGCGCCGAAAACCGCGAGGCCAATCTGAAAGCCCGTTAGCGACCACGGCGGTATGGGCTGTTTCATCAGCGCCAGGCCGAGTACGGCGAGGAGGTTCACAACGCCGAGGGTAACCACCACCCGGAACATCTCCGTGCGTTCGGCGAACCGCGTCATGCCAAACACCACTGCGAACGACCCCAGCAAACTGAATAGCGCCAGCTCCACGTCGCCGGTGATCGCCCCTACGACGACCGTTTGCAGGGCGGCGTAGATCCAGGCCACCTCGGCGTCCGCGAGCAGCACCAGCGCCAGCGACCCCATGGCAAACGGAATGGCAAAGCGGTAGGACTCGGCCACGTTGTACGGCGGCGCCAGAAACGAGCCCGCCACGGCATCACCAATGAACATCATGACGCGCGTCATCAGAACGCTGCCCACGAGGACAACGAGGATCAGGTGATACAACCGTGCGACGCGCTGAAACCTGATCTGCCGACGACGATAGCGGACGAATCGCCAGAATCCGAAGATGGCCAGACCCACCACCACAGTGAGGCCTGCGCTCGAAGTCTGGGAGCCCCCTCCAGACCACTGCTCGCTCAGCGCCGCGAGTTCGCGAGCGATCTTGGGTGTTACGGGATCGCCTTCGCGGACGATGGTCCGGCCCCGCTGCACCTCGTAGAACACCTGATCCACGGCCGCCGCCGCTTGCTGACGCCGCGACAACGTTTCGTTGCTGTTGAAATTGAGGTTGGGGTGCACCAGCATGCCGAGCAATTCGCCGAGGCTGGCCTCCATGGCAGGCTCGAGGGTGAATCCCGTTTGTACGGCCCGAGCCAGCCAATCACGCGACGCATTGAGATCCTTCACAGCGCCCGCATCATCGACCAGTCGTTCCTGCTGGTCGAAGATGTCCCGGATCCTCAGTGCCGACGAGGTCCCCAAATCTAGTGGATTGAGCGTGCCGATCATCGAGTGTTGGAGCTGATTGCGTAACAGCCGCTCAGCCTCGAGTTCGGTTTCAGCGGTGAAGCCCTCGGCCCAGGCCGAGGCCATGAAGACCGGCGGCAGACCGAGGCCAAAGGTCTGCTCGGCTGCCTCCATCAAGCTCGCCTGTGCCTCGGCATCGGCCTCCTCCCAGGTGGAAACCTCGCCGTCGGCAAGCTCGGCGCGACCCCAGGCATACAGTCCATTGAGCGACTCGACCGGCGCTTGCCAGGCAAAGGGATCGAAGTCGTAAACGTCGACCACGCGGGCACGGGCCTCCGCGCGGCGGCTCTCCGTCGCGCCAGGGTCGGCCACCCGCAACTCGATCGGAGCAACGACATCCGCATCCGCGATGTCGCCCTCGCTGTAGTCGTACGTGCGCGCGCCAAACTCGGTGCCGGCAATCATGACAATCGCGACGAGAGCGAGTACGGACCACAGGTGCTCTTCGTCGAGCAGACGCGTCACCAGGCCCGAAGATCTCCCGTTGCGTCTGCCAGAGCCACTCATGAGCGTGGAGGATCCTGATCTCGGCCCTGCTCGTGACGCTCATACGCCTGCACGATGTCCTTCACCAGCTCGTGCCGAACGACGTCCCGACGGTCGAAGCGGATGTGGGCGATACCATCGATCTCGGCGAGAATCCGGCTCGCCTCGACCAGGCCCGACTTGGCTCCGGTGGCCAGGTCGATCTGCGTCACATCACCGTTGATCACCGCCCGGGATCCCGGACCCAGGCGAGTCAGGAACATTTTCATCTGATCGGGCGTCGTGTTCTGCGCCTCGTCAAGAATCACGAAGGCCTCGGAGAGTGTGCGCCCGCGCATGAACGCCAGCGGTGCGATCTCGATCTGGCCGCGCTCGATCAGCCTCGACGCGCGATCAAATCCGACCAGCGAGTACAGGGCATCGTACAGCGGTCTCAGGTACGGATTGACCTTCTCGATCATGTCGCCGGGCAGAAAGCCCAGTTTCTCGCCCGCCTCGATTGCCGGGCGCGCCAGTACGATGCGGCGCACGAGGCGCGAGTTCAGGGCTTCGATAGCCATCGCCATCGACAAGAACGTCTTGCCCGTGCCCGCCGGCCCGACGGCGAAGACGAAGTCGTGCGTCCGGATCGCCTCCAGGTAGCGCTTCTGGTTGGGCCCCTTGGGCCGTACCGCGCGCCCCTTGGCGGTGCGCACCTCGGTGTCCGTGAAGAACCGTTCCAGCGACACCTCAGGCTGCTCAATCGCCACCTGCAATGCTGTGCGGATGCTTGCCGCGTCCACCAGGTGGCCGGCCGCAGCCAGACCACCAAGCTGCACGAGGATGCGCTCGGCAACGTCGAGGTCCGCTCCGCTGCCCTCCAGAAACACTTCCTGGTCGCGGCCGGAAATCTCGACGCCCAGTTCGTGCTCGAGCAGGTGCAGGTGCTCGTCGTTGATGCCAAACAGCACTTGGGCTGCCTCGGGATCGAGCGCCACCCTACGTCCAGGTGCCTCGCGGAGCTTGCCCGTCACTCGGTCTCCCCCTCCACGCTCGTCAACCTGATGCCCAGGTCTTCGAGCTGGCTGGAAGAAACCGAGCCTGGAGCGTTGGTCATCAAGTCAGAAGCACTCGTGGTCTTGGGGAAGGCGATCACGTCACGCAGGCTATCGAGCCCCGCCAACAACATCACGATACGATCCAACCCCAGGGCAATGCCACCATGAGGGGGGGCACCGAAGCGTAAAGCCCGCAGGAGAAAGCCGAACTTCTCGTTGGCTTCCTCCTCGTCAATGCCGAGGGCAGCGAAGACTCGAGCCTGAACGTCCGACTCGTGGATACGAATGCTGCCACCGCCCAACTCCACCCCGTTGAGCACCAGGTCGTAGGCCTGCGCCCGCACGGCCAGCGGATCGGTTTCCAGGAGCGCAAAATCCTCCGCCAGCGGACTGGTGAACGGATGGTGCCTCGCCACCAGCCGGTCCGCCTCGGCATGACGTTCGAGAAGCGGAAAATCAGTCACCCACACGAACCTCATCCCGCTGCCGATCCAGCCCTCGGTGCGCGCGAGGGAAGAACGCAGCGCTCCGGTAGCCAGGGCCGCGGCCTCCCATTGGTCACCTACCGCCAACAGCGCGTCACCGTCTTCAAGCTCGGCGCGCGCCTCCAGCGCGGCGATCACCTCCGGCGTCAGGAACTTGGCAATCGGCGAGGTGACTTCGCCGTCCGCTTTCTTGAGCCACACCAGCCCTTTGGCTCCGGCGTCGCGCGCCACGCCGGTGAGCTTGTCGAACCGCGACCTGCCCCAGCTCCCGCCACCGGGAACCCTGAGAGCCTTCACCACGCCGCCGGCGGCGATGACCTGGGCGAACGCGTTGAACCCGGCATCGGCAAAGATCTCGGTCATGTCGATCAGCTCGTGGCCAAATCGCAGATCAGGACGGTCCGAGCCGAAGCGGTCCACCGCTTCATGAAAGGTCATGTGGCCGAAGTCGGGATCGGCGTCATGCCCGGCGACCTCAAGCAACCGACGCACCAGGGCCTCGGTGATCTCCTGCACGTCGCCCATATCCACGAAACTCATCTCGATATCGATCTGCGTAAATTCCGGTTGCCGGTCGGCCCGTAGATCCTCGTCGCGGAAGCAACGCACGATCTGGAAATAGCGATCGAATCCCGAAACCATCAGGAGTTGCTTGAACAGTTGCGGACTCTGCGGCAAGGCGTAGAACGCCCCCTGGCTCTCACGACTGGGGACCAGGTAGTCGCGTGCCCCTTCGGGAGTCGAGCGCGTCAGCATCGGGGTCTCGATCTCGTAGAACCCCGCCTCATCGAGCACCGTGCGGGTGGCAAGCGTCAGCTTGTGGCGAAGCGCCAGCGCCCTCTGCAATGGCGCCCGGCGGAGGTCAAGGAACCGTTCGCGCAGCCGCGTCTCTTCCGACGTTCGCGGATCGTCCTCGATGACAAAGGGCGGCGTCTCCGACTTGGCCAGTAACCGGGCCACACGAACACGCACCTCGACATCGCCGTTGGGCAGATCGGCGTTGACGTTCTCGGCGTCGCGCGCGATGACCTCGCCCTCGATTTCGACGACGTACTCCGAGCCCCAGCCCTGCGAGACAGCATGCGCCTCGGGCACGGCTTCCGGATCGATCACGCACTGCACGAAACCCGCGCGATCGCGCAGGTCCAAGAAGATAACGCCGCCGAAGTCACGCTCGTGCCAGAGCCAGCCCTGCAGACAGACCTCGTGTCCGAGGTGCTGATTGGAAATCTCTCCACAACGGTGCGTACGACGCATTGTCCTTCCGATGGTAACGGAACCGATTGATGGTCAAGCCAGTCGTTCAGCTGCTTGCCTTGTGGCGAACAAGCCGGGCGGCCACCGCCGGCAACTCACCGGCGCTGACGACCTCCTCGTGGTTGTCAGCCAGCCGTCTCAAAGTGTAGCGGTCGGCGGCCATCTCGTCCGGCCCTACGACCAACTGCCAGGGGGCCCCGGAACGGCGAGCGGCCTTGCTCTGGGCCCGTTTGTTGCGACCTCCGTACGCATATGTGAGCGCGCGCAACCCGGCCTGTCGTAGCTCGTGAACGAACCGGTGCGTCGTGTCGACGGACCCCTCGTCGAAGGCAATGACGAATACGTCCGTTGCAGCCTCCGCGGGCGCCTCCGGCATCGCCAGGAGGATACGTTCCGTCCCCGAGGCAAAACCGACTCCAGGAACGTCCTCGCCGCCCATCTGCGCCACAAGACCATCGTAGCGTCCGCCGCCGAGCAGGCTGTCCTGCGCGCCCAGCGCCGACGAGGTGATCTCGAAGACGGTCTGCCGGTAGTAGTCGAGGCCGCGAACCAAACGTGGATCGATCTCGGCCTGGATGTCCCAGTCGGCCAGAGCCTCGCGTACCCCATTGAAATGGCGGTCGGCCGCCGCGCTCAGCGACTCCTGAATAACGGGCAGGGTCTCGATCACCGCCTGACATCCTGGCTTCTTGCAGTCGAAGACCCTGAGCGGATTGCTCACGTGCCGCGCCCGGCAGTCTCCGCACAGTTCGTCCAGGCGCTCGGCCTGGGCCGCAACGAGGATTTCCCGGTATGCGATCCGTGTTTCCTCGTCACCGACAGTATTGAGCTTCAGCGTTGGCGACGCCACCTCGAGTTCGGCCAGCCATTGCATGGCCATGGCGATCACCTCGGCGTCCACGCGGGCCGACTCGGCCCCGAGCACCTCCACGCCAATCTGATGAAACTGTCGATAACGACCCTTCTGCGGGCGTTCGTAGCGGAACATCGGACCGCAGTAGAAGTAACGGTCGATCGAACGCCCCTGGCCGAGTTTGTGCTGCAGGTAGGCGCGGACCACCGGTGGTGTGCCCTCGGGCCGCAACGTGATGTCGTTGTCGCCCAGATCGGTGAACCGATACATCTCCTTCTGCACAACGTCCGTCGTCTCGCCGGTGCCCTTCACAAACACCTGACTGTCTTCGAAGATCGGCGTCCGGATCTCGCCGACACCGTAACGGCCGAACACTTCTCGCGCGGCCGCCTCGACGCGATACCAACGCTCCACCTCGCCTGGCAGGATGTCTTGCGTTCCGCGTATCGCCTGGATCTGTTTCATTGCTTTCTCCAAGCGCGTTCGAGCTCGCCCACGAAGATCTCGCGGACACCCTCAGGCGTTTCCAGTATCAACGCGCCCTGGGCTGTCACCCCAGCGGACTGCCCCTCGACAAGCCCCTCGGCGGTGCGTACCTGTGTGCGACATCCGACGCTGGTCGGCGACAAGGAAACGAACCGCTCGGCAAGTGCATGGCCATCGCCAGCTCGAGCCACTCGTTCCCAGGACTCCAGGTTAAAGAGTAACCGAACCAGCAGCGCATGCCGGTCCTGGGGACGACCCGAGAGCATGCGCAAACTGCCTCCGACTCCTCCGAGCGCGGCATCAAAGTCTTCGCGAGCCTGGTTCACATTGAGACCGATGCCACACACGAGAAGGTCGAGCCCCCGCCCCATTGTCTCGCCTTCGACCAACACGCCGGCGAGCTTCAGGCCGACCGAGAAAACATCGTTGGGCCAAACGAGTTCGACCGGATTCGGCAGCAGCGGCGCAATCGTTTCGAGGACCGCTATTCCGGCCGCCAGCTGCACGCCGGCCGCATATTCCTGCTCCGCCTCCGGCGGCGGCCGCAAAAGCACCGACAAATAGATCCCACCTCCCGCCGGCGAGTCCCAACGGCGCTGGCGCCGTCCCCGCCCTCGGGTCTGCTCCTCGGCCACTACGAGTGCCCCGTGCTGCCCTCCGGCGCGGCCCAGTCGCCGCGCCTCGTCGTTGGTAGAGCCGACAGATTCATGCCACTCCACGTGGCGGGCCAGGCTGCAACGCTCCAGATCTCGGCGCAGGTCCGTGACGTTCAGTGATTGCCTCGCGACCGTCTTCGGGGCATCAGGTTCCAAGTGCAGCAACCTGTTTGCGCAGGCGATCACATTCGGAGTTCAGCTCCGCATGGCGATCTCGTACCTTCTGCACGACAGCTTCCGGAGCGTTGCTGACGAAGCCGTCATTGCCGAGTCTGGCCACCAGGCCGGCGAACTCTCCCTCCGCCTTGTCGAGCGCCTTTTGCAGCCGCTCGCGTTCCTTGTCGAGATCCACCACACCTTCGAGCGACATGAGGACCTCTACATCGCCGGTCACACCTGCCACGCGCTCGCCGAGTTCCGGTTCCTCACCGGCAATCTGCACACTGCTCGCGCGCACCAATGCGCGCAGCTCGGCCTCGATCGCGTGCAGATCCTCGCGCCGCTGCTCATCGCCGCAAACGAGCACCAGTTCGATCTGGCGCCGAGGTTCGACGCCGACCTCGGCTCGCAGACGACGAGCCTCCGTGGCGACATCCTGCAGCAGCTTGACGAGCGTCTCGGCCTGAGGGTCGTGCCACTCCTGCTGTGCCGCTGCCCAAGCGTTCTGGGCCAGCAATCCGCGAGCACCCGGCAAACGAGACCACAGGTCCTCGGTAATGAACGGCATCATGGGATGAAGCGCCCGCAACACGATCTCCAGCGCCGCGAGCAACGTGCCGCGAGTCTCGCGCTGCGCCACCTCGTCGTCCGAGTTGAGCGCTACCTTGGCCATCTCGAGGTACCAGTCACAGAACTCGTGCCAGATGAACTGGTACAGCTCCTGGGCTGCCTCGTCGAAGCGGTACTTGGCCAGGTTCCCTTCGATGCGCGGCAGCAGCCCGGTCAGTCGCGACAGCACCCAGCGATCGGCTACTGACCGCGCCGTCGGGTCCGCTGCATCCGCCGACGCCTGCAGCGCCACCTCCTCATCGCCGAGGTTCATCAAGCTGAATCGCGTGGCGTTCCAGAGCTTGTTGGCGAAGGCTCGATATCCGGCTACGCGGTCCTCCGAGAAGATCAGGTCGGTGCCGGGGGTCGCGGTTGCGATCAGCATGAAGCGCAGGGCATCGGCGCCGTGCGCGTCGATCATCTCCACCGGATCGACGCCGTTGCCACGCGACTTGCTCATCTTCACGCCGTCGCCGTCACGAATCAGCCCGTGCAGAAAGACGTCGGAGAACGGCACTTCACCGCGAAACTGCAGGCCCATCATGACCATGCGCGCGACCCAGAAGAACAGGATGTCGTAGCCGGTGACGAGCAACTGGGTCGGGTAGTACGTGCGCAGATCGTCGGTGTCGTCTGGCCAACCGAGCGTGGAAAACGGAAAGAGCGCCGAGGAGAACCAGGTGTCCAGGACGTCGGGATCCTGGCGCCAGGTGCCGTCAGAAGCTCCTGGAGGCGCCTCCTCGGCAACGATCACTTCGCCGGTTTCGTCGTTGTACCAGGCCGGGATGCGATGTCCCCACCCGAGCTGACGCGAGATA
>JAJCXS010000025.1 GCA_029263335.1 Acidobacteriota bacterium
CGGTGGACGGAGCCGAGCGCCTGGTTCGTATCTACACCACCAGCGGCAGCGATCGTTTCAGTGTTTCGTATCCTGACTTCGTTGATTTCGCATCGCGCAGCGACCTGTTCGAATCGGCGAGCCTCTATACGAGCGACGGCCGTGACGTTTCGGATGGCGAGGATCCCGAGCGCATTGCCGTTACCTGGGTGCATAAGAGTTTCTTCCAAACGCTCGGCACGGCGCCGGTCGTAGGGCGCCTGTTCAGCTTCGACGATCACGAGTCGGGAGCGACCGCCTCGTTGGTTCTGGCGGAGGACTTCTGGCATCGGCGCTTTGGCGGCGATGTGACTGTGATCGGCCAGACGATCCGCCTCGACGGCGTGCCGTATACGGTGATTGGTGTCGTTTCGCGCGACTCCGCCTGGCCAGCCGATGCCCAAGCCTGGTCGCCGCTCATGTGGGGTGGCCAGGCGCCTGCGGTCGACCAGCGCAGGTCCAACCACAGCTGGGCGGTCATCGCGCGCGTGCGAGCGGGCATCCAGATAGACGACGCGTCGGTGCAGGTGCGCGAAATGGCGCGCCAGATCTACGCGGCCGACGACATTGACCCCCGCGATGCTGGCAACGAGGCAATGGTCATGCCGCTGGGCCCGTCGCGCGCCCCCGAGGAAGCCATCGCCAGCATCGGCGTGATGGGCATCGCCGTACTGCTGGTGTTGCTGGTGGCATGCGTGAACGCGTCGGGTTTGTTGATGTCACGGGCGTCGTTGCGGCTGCGTGAAATCTCGTTGCGGGCGACGCTGGGAGCGAGTCGACCGCGCCTCGTCGGGATGCTGCTCGGCGAGAGTGTCACCCTGGCCGTCTTAGGAGGTCTGATCGGAACGGTTGTTGCGCATCTCGGTCTTCGAGAGGTTCTAAGGTCTGCGCCGGGTGATTTGAACCTGCTGGTGCAGGCGCAGTTGAACGGATCTGTTCTTGGCGCCGCGCTGGCTATCAGCCTGGCGGCGGCCCTGCTGGCCGGCCTGGTTCCTGCGCTCCGCGCCGGGAGGGTGTCGGTAGCGGAGGCGGTCAAGGATGGCGGTGCGCAAGTGGGTGAGGGCCGTCGCGACAGTCGCATGCGTGGCAATCTCGTGATTCTGGAGCTGGCACTCACCCTGGCCCTGCTGCTGGCGGCCGGCCTCGCCATTCGCGGATTTCAGGCGCAGATTGATGGCGATCCTGGATTCGATGCGGACAGTCTGTTGTCGTTCACCGTGCGGCTTCCCGCGTCGCGCTATGCGGACCGTGTGCAGGTCGACGCATATCATCGTGAGTCGCTCAGAACGCTCGGGCGGCATCCGGGAGTCGCAGCCGCGACCATAACCTCGCGGCTGCCGCTAGGTGCCGGTGGTTTCAACCTCCGACGAGCCTTCATCTTCGACGGGGCACCAGAACCACCGACCGGAGAGACCGTTGATGCTGCGTGGGTAGAGATCGATTCTGCCTACGCGAAGACTCTGGGGGTTCGCCTCACCGAGGGTCGTGCCTTCAGAGACCGCGATGCGGAGACCACGGAACTTGTCGCTATCGTGAATCGCCAGATGGCACGTCTGATGTCGCCGGACGAGCCTATCCTCGGCAAGCAGATCCGGTCGTTCTACGACGAGAACCTGCCGCGCACTGTCGTCGGCGTCATCGACGACATCCAGATTCGCGGAATCGCCGATGGGCGCGGAAGCCCGCTCGTGTTCGTTCCGCGTTCACAGTCGCCACGGCGGCAGATGGCCTTCATCGTGCGAGCGAAAGGCGACCCTGTCACCCTCGTGCCGGAGGTTCGACGCCTGATGGCCGACGTCGACCCCGACATCGCCCTCGACGGGTTGCAGCAGCTCCGTGACGCGCATGCGTCGGGTCTCGCCCCGGTACAGTTTCTCAGCGCAGCCTTCACGCGCTTCGGTTTCCTGGCGTTGCTGCTCGCGCTCAGCGGCGTGTACGCCCTCACGTCGTACTCGGTCTCGCGGCGAGGCCGCGAGATCGGCATTCGAGTTGCCCTCGGAGCTTCGTCGGGCGCCGTTCGCGCGCGGGTGCTGGGTTCTGCGATGAAAATCGCCACCATCGGATGCGTGCTGGGGAGCGCTCTTGCCTACGCCTTCGGTCGCCTTCTGTCGGCCCTTCTCCCGGGCGTGCCTGGGATCGAATTGACGACCCTGGCGGGCGCCGTCGTCCTGCTGGCGGGCGCTGTGCTCGCCGCCAGCTGGGTGCCGGCACGTCGTGCTACGAGAGTCGACCCCATCGCGGCCCTGCGCAGCGAGTAGGCCGCGCGCGGGCAGCCTCTCGTGATCTACTCGGCTCGCAGCGAGATCACTGGATCGACGCGCAACGCGCGCCAGGCGGGAGCCAGACAGGCGACGAGACCCACCACGGCGAGCAGAAGAGCAACCGAAGCGAATGCGATGGGATCGATTGTCGCGACGTTGAAGAGGAACCGCTCGAGTAGGCGGGTGCTCGCGAGCGCGGCTGGAATCCCGATCGCGAGTCCCAAGCCCACACGGAGCATGCCGCTGCGCACGACGATGGCCACGATGTTGCCGCGTTCGGCGCCAAGAGCGACGCGCAGGCCGAACTCGCGTCGTCGCTGCGCGACGGCCTGGGCGAGAATTCCGTACAAGCCCACGAGCGAAAGGACGAGAGCCGTCACGGAAAACAGGCCCATCGCGATCGACATGAGGCGCGGCTGGCCGATCGAGTCGGCAATGAGGTCCTCCATGGCGCGCACGTCGCCGAGCGGCACGGTGGGATCCAGCTCCCGCATGACCGCGCGCAGCTCCGGAACAATGCCGCTCGGCTCGCCGCGTGTCCGGATCGCGATGTTCATGCCGCGCATGGGGCGCTGGGCATAGCTGGCGTAGAAGGTCGGCGATTCGGCCTCCGCCAGGCCGCCAACGCGGACGTCTTCGACGACCCCGACTACCAGCCCGGGTTCACCCGTGCCCCAATCGGGGACGACCCGCTTTCCGACCGCTGCGCCATCCGGGAAGATCGCCTTGGCCAGAGTCCGACTGAGAACGAACTGAAGTTCGTCATCCGCTCCGTTGCCGGCGGCAAAGGTCCGACCGACGACGACGGGGATGCGCAATGCCTGGAAGTAGCCAGCACGAACCACGCGCTGATATCCCATCGGCTTGGGCGCACTGCTATCGGTCGGTGTGTCGGCGTCCCAGATGTTGATGTTGTTGCCGGGGTTGCGGATGGGGAGCTGGTTTGCCAGCGCTACCGCTCCAACAGCTGGCAACGCCTGAAGCCGCTCGACCAGCTGGTCGAAGAACACACGACGCTCGTCCACGGACTCCTGCTGGCTGCCGTTGAGGTTGATCTCGGCCGACAGAAGTTGCTGCGGAGCGAAACCGGGATTCTGGCTGCTCAGCGCGACGAAGCTGCGGGCCAGAAGTGCCGAGCCGACAAGCAAGACGACGGCAACGGCAACCTGGGCCACAACGAGCCCCGAGCGTAACTTGTTGCCGGCTCCAACGGCCTGGCGTCCCCCCCGCAGCGTCTCAGACGGGCGGTCCGGAATGACCTTCAGCGCCGGGAACGTTCCGAAGAGCAAACTGATGACGATAGTCACCGCTGCTCCAAACACGACCGCCACGAGGCTCGTTTCCAGGCGCTCGATGCCCAGCACGGAGAGCGGAACGACCCGCAGCATCATTCCCCGTAGCCAATTGGCAACAACAATGCCCCCGGCTCCGGCAACCAAGCCCAGGACGAGACTCTCGATGGTGAGCTGGCGCAGTATGCGGGCGCGACTGGCGCCGAGCGCCGCGCGAATCGCCAGCTCGGCCTGGCGCGTCGAGCCACGTGCCAGCAGCAGGCCGGCCACGTTGCTGCCGGCAACCGTCAGGACGAGAGCCGCGGTTGCCATCATCAGCAGCAACTGCGGCCCCACGGTGCCGGCCAGGGCGTCGGCAAGAGGC